>JAWERH010000054.1:0-7578 GCA_032482215.1 Veillonella sp.
AAAAGGCAGGTAAATAATGGCTAAATTGTGGGGCGGGCGTTTCACAAAAGGCACTGATAAAGCGGTAGAGGATTTTACATCCTCTATCGCTTTTGATGCACGGATGTACGCCGAAGATATTGCAGGCAGTAAAGCACATGCTACAATGCTGGCAAAACAAAATATTATCTCCGACGCAGATCGGGACGCTATTGTTGAGGGCTTAACAAAGATCAAAGGCCAAATCGATAAAGGGGAGTTCCCATTCTCCGTAGCTCTTGAAGATATTCATATGAATATTGAAAAACGCTTAACTGATGAGATTGGCGAAGCAGGTGGTCGCTTACATACAGGCCGTAGCCGTAATGACCAATGCGCAGTTGATTTACACATGTACGTGCGTAAAGCTGTTGTAGAAATGGGCGAGCTCATCGTAGATATGCAAAAAGCGCTCATCGAAACAGCTGATAAATACAGTGATGTTATCATGCCTGGCTATACGCATTTACAACGGGCACAACCTGTATTGTTCGGTCATCATATGATGGCATACTTCTCTATGCTAGAACGCGACTTTGACCGTTTGTTGATGTTGGGCTTCTCCCGTATTTACGAAAATAGTATGGATGCCGTATCTGACCGTGACTATGTAGTTGAATTCTTGTCCTTTGCATCTCTTGTGATGATGCACTTGAGCCGTCTTAGCGAAGAATTGATTTTGTGGTCTACCAATGAGTTTAACTTCATTGAACTCGATGATGCTCATTGCACAGGCTCTAGCATTATGCCACAAAAGAAAAATCCTGACGTATGTGAACTTGTTCGTGGTAAAACAGGTCGTACCTATGGCCACTTGTTAGGTTTATTAACTACATTAAAAGGCTTGCCACTTACATATAATAAAGATATGCAAGAGGATACACTTTGCATTGTCCATTAATGCGGCGATGGTCCGTGGTATGAAGGTCAATGGGGCGCATATGAAAGCTGTCCTCGATGATGACTTCTCTAATGCTACAGATATGGCAGATTACCTTGCGAAAAAAGGCGTTCCATTCCGTGAAGCTCACGAGATCGTAGGTAATGCTGTACATCATTGTATTGAAAAAGGTTGTGTATTGCTTGATTTATCCGTTGAGGATTTTAAAGCTATATCCGACCATTTTGATGCAGATATCCTTGATGCCATTTCCATCGAAGCTTGCATAGCTGGTCGTAATAACTATTCTGGTACTGCTCCAGAATGTGTGGAAAGACAACGGAACAATGGTAAAGCTGTTATCGCCGGAGAAGAAAAACAAATTGCTCAGTGGAAAGCAATTGTTGAATCTGTGCAAGCATAACTGCTTTAGTAAGCCTAATGTTTTGATTTAGGGCCACATCCTGTACAAGAGTAACATTCAGAGTAATCGTTACTTGTGATATTAAAAATTTAAGATCGATATACATATAAGTCTTATGTTAAAGCGCTTTATATTAACCTTTAAGCTTATGTGTATATCGATTTTTTTATTTGGATGATAGATAATTTCTAGAAAAGAGGTATTCTAATTGATAAATTACTATTAAAATGGTGTAAACTTGTGTACGCATACAATGGACTGTGTAAAAACAATAGTCTTGTACTACGACACTATAACCATGATAGATAGTAAAAATCACATATATACACAGAATAAAATGGGGTAAAAATATACCCTGTCATTGATAAAATGAGTTCTGTTCGTTTTAGATGATAAATTAACTATAATTTATTCAATTCGTGTAATAATGCTTGTCCGCCAATAAAGTACTTTCATTTTGGGTTCATAGGTGTTATTATTTAATTCGTAATAAGAATAACAACGGTAAATTCACATTCAAGCCCATCACAGCACGAACTGAATTTACTTAGCGGTATATTATATTTAAGTGAATTATGGACGAGAAAAAATTCACCTTTTGAAAGGGGATTGATACATGAAAACCACCGCTAAAAAAATGTCTGTATTCCAGCTAACCACAATGGTAGCAGCCAATATGCTAGGAGCTGGGATCATTATTTCAGTTTTATCTTGGCTCGTAACAGCTGTGGGTGCGCTTCTGTTAGCGTATATTTTTGCTCAAGCGGGTATGTTCTCTCAGATTAGAGGGGGCATGGGCGGTTATGCAGAACACCGCTTCGGTAAAACTGGACATTTTATGGCGAGCTATGCTTACAGCATATCTCTCATCATTGCTAATATCGCCATCGCGGTATCTGCCGTAGGTTATGGCGCAGCTTTCTTTGGTGTTGACCTTAATGCAACACAAACAAGCCAAGTAACAATTGTGCTTTTGTGGTTTGCAGCGATTTTGAACTTCCGTGGTAATCGCTTCACAGGTCGACTCAGCAACATGACTATTTGGGGCTCTATTGTGCCGGTTTTATTAATTGGTACAATCGGCTGGTATTGGTTTGACCCGTCTATTTATTGGGCGGCTTGGAACCCAAATGATCTTCCGTTTTACGATGCAGTAAAACAATCCATTTCCCTCACTTTGTGGGGCTTCCTAGGATTTGAGTCCGCAGCGGCTAATGCTGATGCTGTTGAGAATCCAAAGAAAAACGTACCTATCGCAACTGTAGCGGGTACATTAGCAGTGGCAGTGGTTTACATCTTGTCCACAAATGTTATGGCCGGTATCGTGCCTAACATCGACTTATTAAATTCTAACGCACCATTCGGTTTGACATTCGTATACATGTTCAATGATACAATTGCAAACATCGTGATGGCTGCAATGGTTATTTCTTGCTTTGGCGCTTTGCTTTGCTGGCAATTCACATTGTCTCGCGTATTTAAAAGCGCAGCGGAACATGGTTACTTCCCTAAAGTATTCGCTCGTGTAAATAGTAATGATGCTCCTGTTCGTGGCGTATTCATTCTACTCGCTGTTGAAACATTACTTACATTGTTCACTGCAAGTGATTCCTTGCGTGAGCAATTTGAAGTATTGGTAAACTTGGCGGTTGTAACTAACGTAGTACCATATGTATTGTGCATCTTAGCAGTACCTACAATGATGCGTATGGCTGGTGTAGCTGAAAGCCGCATTAAACGCTTTAACTACGTATTTGGTGCTGGCGTTATCTACTGCTTATATGCTATTTACGCATGTGGCTTTGATGCTATGGTTGGTAGTGCCGTGGCAGTAAGCATTGGTCTTGTGATCTATGTTTTGCGTAAAGCGTGGGCTACACGCAAAGCGCACCGCTTACAACAAAGTATCGATTAATTAAATAACTCTCGTCTTATAAGAGGCTGTTACTTAGTAACAGCCTCTTTTTGGTATATTAATCAGACTTATTAATTATGATTTTATTGATTATAAATAATTGATAGTTGCTAAAGTGATTAAGAGTTTTTTCGGTATGTATAAAAAAAATTCATGAGAAAATTACCATTATAATAATAATTAATATATATACAGTTGGATACAGTTAATACGGAAAAAATCATATATATAAAGTGATTTGTATGGGTTTATACATAAATAGAGACTTGTTCAGTAATCGATAATTTTTATTAGTATAAAAATTATATTGATTTTACTAAATATAATGATACCCCTAAGGGGTATATGTATTGTAAACATATTATTAATATAGTATATTTATAATCGATAAAAATGAATAAACTAATGAGTGTCGGTATTACCGAGCGTAAAAGAGGAAAATGGGTGTAAATCCCATACTATGCAAATAGCTGTAATGAGGAGCAAGGTTTCATTATAGGGTCACTGGGAAACTGGGAAGGCCGAAATATTGCGATGAATCATGAGTCAGAAAGCCTGCTCTAAATGTATGGTATTGTACATACTATACTTAATTTAGGTTAGTCAGGTGGACTAACCTTTTTTGTCGTTTTCCTATATGCACCTCTGCTATATCGGGAGCGATAAGCATATTAGTTGTTCATTTAGATTATTGTAGTATTTAGAGAGTATAGGAGGAGGCGCCTATGGGCAAACGCTTTGCTAAACAGCTAGGTCAATTCATTGTTACACTGTTTGGCATTACTTTTTTAACATTTTGTCTCACGTATTTAGCACCAGGCGATCCAGTTACGATGTTACTAGAAACGGCAGATACTATCGTGTCTCAGGAGCTTATCGATGAAACTCGAGCTCAGCTTGGGTTAGATAAACCGTTCTTAGTGCAATATGCAAACTGGGTTGTGAATGCTGCACAAGGTGACTTAGGGATGAGTTACTCTGCTAAAAAGCCTGTTGTAGATCGTATGTTGGAGGCTTTGCCAGGGACAGTTATGCTAGCAGGTACAGCATTAGTATTTACATTGCTCTATGCATTGCCGGCAGGGATTATAAGCGCCTTAAATCGAAACAAATGGATCGACTATCTGTTGCGCGTTGCTTCCTTTGTAGGCGTGTCTATGCCATCATTCTGGTTAGGCCTTGTACTGATTTATATCTTTGGCCTTAAATTAGGACTTGTTCCTATTGCATCTTCTCGTGTAACTCCTATCGGTGTAATTCTACCAGCCGTTACATTAGCTGTTGTAGTCGGGTCCAAGTACATGCGCCAAGTTCGTCTCGTTATTCTTGAAGAAATGCAAAAGGATTATGTTATCGGCGCACGTGCTCGTGGTGTGAGTGAGATGAAAATTTTATTCGGTCATATTTTGCCTAATGCAGTATTACCACTTATCACTATACTGGGCGTTGTTATCGGTTGGTTATTAGGCGGTGTTGCAGTTATTGAAATGGTATTCTCCTGGCCTGGCCTTGGGAATATGGCAGTATATGCCATTACCATGCGCGACTATCCATTGATCGAAGGTTTTGTGTTGTGGGTTGCCTTAGCATATATGTGTATTAATGCATTAGTTGATGCGTCATATATCTTGTTAGACCCTAGATTAAAAAGGGAGAGAGCATAATGGCAGAATTTATTCAAAAACATAAATTGTTCTCTTTCTACAGCGCCTTGATGATTGTGGTAGTTCTCATAGCTATATTTGCACCATGGCTTGCTCCGGGTGATGCTTTTAGCTCAAATCTGAGTCAAGCATTACAAGCGCCAAGTAGTCAACATTGGTTTGGTACAGATAAGCTTGGTCGTGATGTATTGTCTCGCATCATTTATGGTACACAGTTATCCTTGTTTATGGGTGTCAGTATCGTTGTTATCATGGTAAGCATTGGTACTATTATCGGTGCTGTAGCTGGTTATTTCGGCGGGAAAATCGAAATGGTCCTCATGCGTCTTGCGGACATTATGCTATCCTTCCCGGGTGTAGTATTAGCCATTGCCATTGCTGGTATTTTGGGTGGTAGCATTGTGAATACGATTATAGCGCTATCTGTAGTTGGTTGGGCAAAATATGCTCGTCTTGTACGGTCTATGACGTTGAAAGTTCGCGGTGAAGAGTATGTAACGGCGGCTGTCATGATGGGGGCCTCTACAACGACTATTCTAAGACGTCATATCATTCCCAATATCCTTCCTCTTGTTGTTACAACAGGGGCACTTGATATTGGGGCTATCATGATTGAAGTAGCAGGTCTTTCCTTCCTTGGATTTGGTGCTCAACCACCAACACCAGAATGGGGCCTTATGCTTAACGAAGGTCGTCAATATTTACAAACCAGTCCATGGCTGATGGCCTTCCCTGGTATGTCCATCCTTATCGTAGTTGCTATCTTTAACCTTTGGTCTGATTCCTTACGGGACGTAGTGGATCCTAAGAACCAAGGTTAGTTACGTGTGATGCTTATTTATAGGTTGTGTTGTGAAAGTTGTTATATAAATAGGCGGTAATAAGGTTTTTCCATTATGACTATTGTAGATTGTAGTGGTCATGATGTGTATGTTTTATGTTTATATGTAATGGAACAAGGAGATTTTACATGAAAAAATCTTGGAAAAAAGCCCTCTTAGCAGGTCTTAGCATTGTAGTGATGGGTTCCTTCATCGCTGGTTGCGGCTCTGATAATAATGGTGCTGCTAATAAGGATGTTTTAAAAGTTGGTGTAACTAACTTCGCATCCACATTAGAACCTACAGAAAACTTCTTCGCATGGGTTGTTATGCGCTATGGTGTAGGCGAAACATTGGCTAAGTTTGACGAACACATGAAACCTCAACCATGGATTGCATCTAAATGGGAAGTATCCCCAGACCATAAAACGTGGACTTTCACAATCAATGATAAGGTGAAATTCTCTAATGGTAAAAAAGTTGATGCTGCAGCAGTTAAAGCATCTATCGAACGGGCTTTTGAAAAATCCAATCGTGCAAAAACATTTTTCGAATATGACTCTATGGAAGCTAATGGTCAACAATTAGTTATTCATACAACAAAAGAATATCCTAATATGCCTGGCCTTTTAGCGGATCCGTTGTTCCTAATCGTTGACGTTCAATCTGAAAAAGATGGCCGTAACTTTGCCAAGGAAGGTCCTATCGGTACAGGTCCATACGTAGTTAAATCTTTCACAAAAGATCGTGCTGAGATGGCTGCTAACGAAAACTATTGGGATGGTACAGTACCATTTAAAACTGTAGAAATTCCTTCCATCGATGACCCTAATACTCGCGCTATGAGCTTACAATCTGGCGACGTAGATATGGCTGTTAATATCGGTGCTGGTGAAATGGGCTTATTCCAAAATAACGATAAGTTCAAGGTTGATGAAATCGCATCTCTTCGCGTAGTATTGGCTCGTATCAACCAAAAAGGTGTTCTTGGTGATGACAAAGTACGTGCTGCAGTTATTTCCGCAACAGACCGTAAAAACTATGCTGATGTATTGTTAAAAGGTACATTCATTCCTGGTTCCGCTCCAATTCCACCATCCATGGACTATGGCTTCAAAGATTTGAAAGATCCTAATGCGTATAACCCTGAACGTTCTAAACAATTATTAGCAGAAGATGGTTGGAAAGATACTGATGGGGACGGCATCCTTGATAAAGATGGCAAACCATTAACATTTGACTTCGTAGTATATAACTCTCGTGCAGAATTACCACTTTATGCAGAAGCTGTTCAAGCAGACCTTAAAAAAGTGGGTATCGACATGAAAATCAAAACAGTTGACTATAACTTGATTGATAAAATGGGTCAAGATGGCGACTATGATATGCTTATCTCCAACATCGTAACTGCTAATACAGGCGATCCAATCTGGTTCTTAGCTAACTACTGGCATACTAATGTGGATGGTTCCAACCCTCAAAACGGTTCTGGTTACTCCAATCCACAAGTTGACCAATTATTAGATGCTGCTGAAACCGAATTTGATCCTGCAAAACGTCGTGACTATGCAATTCAAATTCAACAATTATTGATGAATGATGGTGCTGCATTGTTCTTAGGTTACCCTAAAACTAATATCGTTACTGGTTCTTACTTGAAAGGTGCTGTCATGTACCCAAGTGACTACTACTGGATTACTAATAAAATTACAAAATAATAAGGAGCTATAATGGCAGAAAACATACTAACTGTAGAGAACCTTAACATCGCGTACCAAGGTGTGCCTGCTGTTATGGATGTAAACTTTACCTTGGAACGCGGTAAGGTATTGACCATTGTAGGGGAATCTGGATCC
>JAWERH010000055.1:0-6778 GCA_032482215.1 Veillonella sp.
ACGTATTTGGGGCGTGCCAATTCCTATTTACTATTGTGAAAGCTGCGGCGAGCACATCATCAACGATGATACTATCAAAGCATTACAAGAAAAAGTAGCTGTAGAAGGCTCTGATGCTTGGTGGGCTCACAGTGCAAAAGAATTGTTACCAGAAGGCTTCAAATGTCCTCATTGCGGTCATGATGAGTTCAAAAAAGAAACAGACATCATGGACGTATGGTTCGACTCTGGGTCCTCTTGGGCTGGCGTACTTGAAGTTAATGGCTTAGATGTACCATGTGCTATGTACCTTGAAGGTTCTGACCAACATCGCGGTTGGTTCAACTCTTCCTTGTTAACTGCCGTAGCAACAACAGGTAAAGCACCTTACAACTCCGTATTGACTCACGGCTTCGTTGTGGACGGCGAAGGTCGCAAAATGTCTAAATCTGTAGGTAATACAGTAGCTCCTAGCGATATCATCGACGTATACGGCGCTGACGTTATGCGTTTGTGGGTATCCTCCGCAGATTACCAAGCAGACGTACGTTTGTCCAAAGACATCGTAAAACAATTATCCGAAGTATACCGTAAGATCCGTAATACATTCCGCTTCTTATTAGGCAACTTGGATGACTTCAATCCAAACACTGACAAAGTGGCTTATGCAGATATGTCCGAATTCGATAAATGGGCATTGTTGCGCTTAGAAGAGGTACGTCAAAAGGTTACTGAAGCGTACGAAAACTATGAATTCCACATGTTGTACCATGCAATTCATAACTTCTGTACAGTAGACTTGAGCTCTATCTACCTTGATGTAATGAAAGATACTATGTATGCTGAAAGCAAAAACAACGTAGCTCGTCGTTCTGCTCAAACAGCTATGTACGAAATTTTGAAAACATTGGTAGCCATGGTATCTCCTGTACTTTCCTTCACAGCAGAAGAAGTTTGGAAATACATGCCTAAAGAAGATGGCATGCCTGAATCCGTTATGCTTCAAGATTGGCCACAAGGTCATCCTGAACACTTCAACCAAGAATTGGCTGATAAATGGAACCAATTGTTAGACTTGCGTACATCTGTACAAAAAGCATTGGAACTTGCTCGTCAAAACAAAACAATCGGTCACCCATTGGATGCATCCGTTACAGTATACGCTGAAGACGCTGCATTTGACGCATTGAACGCTCTTGGTGAAGAAGGCTTGGCTAAACTCGTTATCGTATCTGAAGCTCACATCGTAAATGGCGCTGCACCAGCAGAAGCTGTAAAAGACGAAGAAACAGGCGTTGCGACAGTAGTTGCTCCATCTGAACTTGAAAAATGTGAACGCTGCTGGATCCACCGCGATACAGTAGGTCAAGATAGCGAACACCCTACACTTTGCTAAAAACTTTATAATTATAGATGCAATAGAAAACCCTTCTCTAATAGACTTAGTTTGTTTTAAACTAATGTGCACTAGAGAAGGGTTTTTCTTTAGATAATATTAAAAATTTATAGAAATTTATGAAATCATTGTATGCTATCTTTCTCACCTAACTGTTCATATCAATTAAGACCTTGTTATTTTGTTCATGAAAATTTTATGTGTAAATTTTTACGCATTTCATGTAAAAACTAATTTCCTAGTTTAAGATATTTATAGTTAGTTTAGTTCTTGTTCTTATATGAGAAGGAGGAAGAGAAATGGTTGCAGCAATCGTTAAAGCAATCTTGGCAGCGCTTACTGGTTTAGCTAACGCTTTATTGCCTTTATTCAAATAACAATTTCATTCCCCAGAAAAAAGACCACCCAGCTTGCGGGTGGTCTTTTTCTTATATTGTACGCCGAATAGGCATGACTAACCCCAGTTAAATTGGGGGTTAGTAAAATCTCTTAGAGAGAATGAAAGAACTTCCTAGTGATAAAATGAAGTTGGTCTGGCAACCATAATATTTCAACATAGGAGGTTCACTGTCAATGAATTACGTAAAAAGCTTATCACATAGTGAATGAAGATGTAAATATCATATTGTTTTGCTCCAAAGTATAGAAGACAAATAATTTATGGTTGGATAAAAGCTGATGTAGATTAGATTCTAAGAGATTTATGTAAGAGAAAAAATATAGAGATTATCGAGACGGAATGCTGTCTGGATTATATTGATATGCTAGTAACGATTCTAGCGCATTTAAGTGTATCGAATTTTATGGGATATTTAAAAAGCAAAAGTAGCCTCATGATATTCGATAAATATGTAAATATAAAATATTAGTATAGAAATAGACATTTCTGGTGTAGAGGATATTATGTGGATGCGGTAGGACGATACGAAGGAGCGATAAAAGAGTATATTCGGAATCAACTACAAGAAGATATAGCACAAGATACATTAAACTTTAAAGAATATACCAATCCGTTTACGAGTGAGCCAGTAAAATAGGCAAAAGAAAAGCCCTCGAGTAGGGAGGCGACCAGTGGTAATAGGGGGGGGAATCAGATTATTCAATGCGTTCTTTAGAGGGATACCACTAGAGAAAGCCCCTTATAGGGTCAGAGTAAACTACCTGTTCTACGGATGGTTATGATTGTATTTTATTGGTAATTTAAAGTGAGTTATGATGATTTAGATGTTTTTTAAATCTCGTTTATATACAAGTATTCGTGTTGACCTTATCGAAAATCATTCATATAATTAAAGTGAAATAAGAATGAAACATTCTCTGTGTGGAGATATAAGAGGGAGAAGATAGAATGAAAGATTATTTAATATTAAAATCTATGGTCTTGGGGGCCATAGCATGTGCATTTAGTGCTACAGGTTTTGCAGCAGATGTACAAAATGGACATGGCCAAGATATTGCAGACTCTACTACAGAAGTGAATGGGGCTAAGCATGAAGCAGTTCGTTCTAGCTGGATGGACCGTACAGATGTGGTAGTCGGCGTTGGTATGAAAGATTCGAAAGAGACGCATACACAGAACCATGCTATTGGTGCATCATCGAGTAGACATGAACTACATACTGTAACTTCGAAAAATTTAAAATCTACTGAAATCAATAAATTGTATATTGAGACCTTGCAACCTATAACCCATTATGATGAAAATGCGAAAAGCGTTGTCTTTGTACAAGGTCGTATTGGGCGCAGTGGAGAAAAGATTTCATCTTATAAATTAGATAGTTATTGGGAGCCAGCCAGACCTGCAGGGACGTTTATAAGACACGATAAACAAACAGATAAGAAGGAATCCTTAGGGATGAATGCTAATATTGGTATTGGCTATCGTCGTCTTAGCAAGGGTGAACATGCTTATGTTGGTGTTAATGCGTTCTATGACCATGTGTTTAAAGGTGGTTATAAGCGTGTTAGTGGTGGTGTAGAATATGTGGCAGGTCTTAATGAAATCCATGCTAATCTGTACCGAAATCTGGGGACTGATGAAAGAAAATATATAGGACTCCATGGGCGAAGTACTGTATTAGGTGATCCTGCAGGATTGTATCCATATGGTATGGATCCCGATCAAAGTCTTTATAACTATGGTGTGGTTTCTTATGAAAATCACTGGGCTCTAAGTGAAAATACTGTAGCTAGAGGTTATGATATTGGCTATGCTCGAACATTTAAAAATGCTAGATGGGCTCGTGTCTATGCAGACTATTATAACTGGCGTGGTAGAGAGGCTGTAAAAGTAGGGTATTATAAATTACCTAAACGCGATGCTATTAAAGGCTTTAAAGTGGGGGCAGAATTCCATATTACACCACATCTTACTCTTGATGCGGGTTATAAAACAGCGTCTCATCATTTGAGTGGTCCTTATGCAACTTTGAAATATACAATCGGTACATCCAAGTTTGCTTGGCGTGGTGGTAAACATAGTGAAAGTGCGATTACAACAGCTCGCTCTAAGATGCTTGATAAGGTACGTCGCAGTGATATGGTTGTACTAGAAACTGTAGAAGAAACTTATGATCATGGCGTTGTCGATGTAGGCTTATAGGGGCTTTTGCGTACATTATCCTCATGATCATTTATAATAGTTTAGCTTGTTCATAGTTTATAAAAAAGGAGCTAGTACATTTTATGTACTAGCTCTTTTTATGTTTTCGGTTATTTCTATTGTAATGCCTTTGGGACACTGAGCTTTTTCCAGTTGTCTAGTTCAGGGATTTCTAAGGTATTAATAGTTTTTTGAATCCAGTAGTTTAATGATACTTCGTTACCTAAATGTTGTTCAAATAAATAGGTATTACCTGGCGTATCTAGAGGTTTTCCATCTTTGTCGATAGAGTGACGCACAGATTCTTTCAGATAGAGTTGAACTCTAAATGGATTTGCGTGATTACCTCTAAAAATGAAATAAGAGGGACCGATAAAGTCATGGGTACGGACATTAATTTGTTCGTACTTTTTGTCTTTTAAGCCTTGTAATGCAGTTTGTATCATCGCGTTCGCATCGTCGTATTCCTCAAGTAGGAATGCTTGTTGATCTACATCGAGTACATAATGCCACGTTGGTTTTTCTTCGTTCTTTTCAATAGACCAGTTATCACCAAATACAGGTAACTGATGATTATCATAGAGGTCTTTTAACAGATGTATAGCATCCTCTTTTTTGAATAGCGCTCGATAAATAACCTCTTGACCTTCTGTAGGGTCATATCCATGTAATCGCACTTGGTATGTATCTCTTGGCATGCGCTTTACATCTAGTTTAAAGATGTTGCGCAATTTATCTGGAACGGATAGGAAATGATTGTAAAAGCTAAGTTTCATTTCGTCTTGTGATTCTAAGGCATGCTTAATGGTTTGCCAATCGTATAAGGTAGTATCCCATAAGAAGTCATCCATGTTTACTGACAAGCGAGCCGCATTTTGAGGCCATTCAGTATGACCAGGACGTACTGTGGTAGTAGACTCTGTAATACCTTCCTTGTAACGCCAATGACCATCGACTTGTTCGAAGGCCGCTAATCGTTCTTCTGCTTCATCATCGATAGGAATATCTTTTAACTCTTCATCGAGATTTGCCTTGTGAGACAGTATGTATTGATGGGATTCTTCGTAATAGGCTACGGCAGAATCTAAATCGGGTTTCCCTGAAACATAGCCTTTTTCATAGGCGTACCCTAAGGCAACGCGCGTTAAAGCTCGTGTAATATCGTAGAAAAGAACGCGGTCTTCCTCTTCTAGGGCGCGTTTTTCTTCATCTAGTACACGTGTTAAGGATTGTACACCAAAGCGTATATTTTTCGTTACACCGAAACCGTGAATGCGCATGTAACCAATATATGGCAAGGAGAACATAAAGCGTTCTTTTGTGGCTGCCATGTGGGTTAAATCTGCAATGAGGCCCCAGTCTAGCGGTAGGTGACCAATGTGGAAGATATAGCCAAAGGCAGCTTGTAATGCTGCATAGCCAGCATCACTGAAATATTTAGTAGCTGCACGGCGGTAGAGTCCAATTGCTTTTACCGGATCATAAGGAATGACTCTGCGGAGCTCTTTGGCATCATAGAAATGATAGTAATAATCCGCTAATTCTGCGGTACTTTCAGCTTGACCTAGGGCGGCACCTTTTGTAAACCATGTGAAAGCATCCTCAAATTTTCCGTTTTCATGACAGTCTAGACCGGTGTAGAGCATCATGGTTGGATTACCTAGCTCAGCAGCGGTTAAAGCTACGCGGCGCGCATTATTAAAGTCGCCTTCGTCGATATAAATGTTGCGTAGATTGCCTTGGAACATGGCGAGCCCGTTATCGAGCGCTTTGTTAAACCATTCCTTGGCGAGTTTAGTAGCATTTTCCTGTAATGTTTCGTTGGAAATAGTACCTTGTAAGGCTATAAGACGCTCCTGTATAGAACCTTTTTGTAAGCTCTGTTGGATACGTTTCGCCAAACTGAGGCGAGGTGGTGTAATCATATCCCTTGCAAGGCTGATACGGTCGTCATCGTGCCAGAAAAAGACATTGCCTATAATGTATTGGCAGAAAGCATCACCTTGCTCCGCGTAGTCGTAAACAATACGAAATGCATCGTCAAAGGAGATTAACATATCCTTTTCAACAGTAGGTGTAATAGTTCCATTGATACGCAATGCTTGTAAGGTACCGATGGGACTACAACGGCGAATGCTATCGTGCAAGCATTGATAGGTGCGCATATTATTTTCCGGGAAATTAGATTCCTTCCATGTAAAGCGTGGCCCTGCATAGATACGAGCCAACAAAGCATACGCATCAGCTATCTCTCGAGACTCTGGATCATTGGCAATTTTTAATGCGTCCTCTTTGGTGTCGATTTCATTTTCTAAAGAGGTAGTCATATCATTTCTTAGCGCCCGATGATTCGGCTGCTCAGGACTGTGCTGATTATTTACAATCAGTTCTAATTGGCGCAAACCTTCTTGAGCCATTTCTTGATTGTATGATTTGAAAATCATGTGGAAGACCTTTTGTAGGCGTTCCGTAAAGTACTGTGCCATAAGGCCTCCTTTAATTAGTTACATTTACTATAGAATACGTATTTATTATATAACGAACGCAAGGGACCGTAAAAGAGGGAATGCTAGTGATTAAAGTAAAACGCTTAGTGATTAGCGTGCGTAGAATAAAAAAATCCCCTCTGAAAAAACTTTGAAATCACAATACTGTGTGTCCTGTAGTCTTTCAGAGGGGTCATATTTATCCTAGTTCATAGGGATAGATATTATTTTTTGTTGTAATCGCCGAACCATTTGTCGTAGATTTTTTGGTAAGTGCCGTCTTCTTTAAGTTCTTTAAGAGCTTTGTTAACAGCT
>JAWERH010000056.1:0-7707 GCA_032482215.1 Veillonella sp.
TCCAAGGCTTAAGTCAACCAAGGTTATTCCTCCTCGTTATTATCTGAATAACAAAATAAATGCTACTACTACACCGATGATAGGCATCGCTTCGATCAAACCAATCGCTACGAACATTGTAGACATCAATTGACCACGTAATTCTGGTTGGCGTGTAATACCTTCGATTACTTTGCTAGATACAAGACCATCACCGATACCTGCACCAATGGCACCACAACCTACTGCGATTGCTGCTGCTAATGCGAATAAACCTTGAGCTTCCATAATATATCCTCCATATAAAATAATTAATGTTCCTCACTAAGAGCCATCCCCAAGTAGGAGGCAGTAAGAACTGTGAAAATAAAGGCTTGAATAATACCGATAAATAAACTAAAAGCAATCCAAACCCATGGTACAGGTACAAACCAAGGCAAGTTATACAATACTTCTAACAAAATTTCACCAGCTACGATATTGCCGAATAGACGGAAAGCAAGTGTAACTGGTTTTGCAATTTCCTCAAAAATATTAAGGATTAGCAAAGCCTTATAAGGTTGTACAAAATGATTGAAATAGGATAAGCCTTTAACTTTAATCCCCATAACCCATACCACTAATGTGCTACATAGAGCTAATGCAATTGTAGTATTAATATCGGATGTTGGTGATGTTAAAGCCTTAAATGTTGGCATTAAACCCAGTTCGTTCCCTACAAAAATAAATAAGAAAAACGTAAATAACAAGGAACTTACCATCGGCCAATGACGACCCAAGTTCGGAGCTAGCTGCCCCTCTAAGCCTTCTAATATAGCTTCCACTATATTTTGCAAGCCTACAGGCACCAATTTACGTCCTCGGGTGGCCAATACTGTTACCAGTATTACAATAGCCATAGTAACCCATGTAGCAATCAAGGTATCAATATTAAATGTTAACCCCAACCACTGCACGACCTCATGGTGTCCCGCATGTAATTCCACGTTCTCAACCCCTTCCATAGTCATAATAAAAACCTTATATATTTACAATTAATATAAATATATTATATATGTATCATCATACATCGTTATAGATATATAATCAACACTTACAAGGTAAACAATTCCAATTACTCATAATCATATTGTGTATAATGCATTATCGGTATACACCTATCATTCTTACTGCTACTTACGGGGTCAGAAATGCCGACTAAGCCACCAATACACCACATATAATGCCGGTTGTATGAGTGCAATACCTATAAACATGCTAACAGCTTCAACGCCAGGTATTTTTAATCCTAAGACGACCAAAGAGCCTACTAACATAAGACGCCATATCATCTGCCTGCGAGCTTTACGTACGGCTTTATAAGGGTCTCCTGACACAATAGATTGTCCATGCAAAGCCAAGCTAAGCAAGTAGAGTACCATTATAAAAATGCCCCAAAGCCATCCCCATAGATACACTTCTAAGCCACATAAAACTTGTATTATACCGCCTAAAAAGGCAATAAAAAAACAAGTTAGTAGCACACGCACTATGAATTTAATATATTGATTCATATATACCTCACTACTTAACTTGTTTATATAACATATAAAAGCCTGTTATAGCTCCAATAAGACCAAATATAACCATACATAATGGTTCAGTTCTAAACCAACCATCTAGTATATATCCAATCCCAATAAAGCCACCTATACAGAAAACGAGTGTGAGCCCCGCCGATGTTGCCATGGCGAGGGCTTTCACAAGGTCCTTATCCATATTATTTACCAAAACGTTCAGGACGATTAGGATCGCCTAAAAATTCATGGCGCAACGCTTGGATGATGCGTTCAGATGCTTTGCCGTCACCATATGGGTTAACGGAATTAGACATCAATTTATAAGCCTCTGCATTGCTCAACAATTCATGAGCTGCTGCATGTACAGCGTCTTTGTCAGTACCTACAAGGCGCACAGTACCAGCTTCAACAGCTTCTGGGCGTTCTGTAGTATCACGCAATACGAGAACTGGTTTACCAAGAGCTGGTGCTTCCTCTTGAATCCCACCAGAATCAGTAAGAATCAAATAGGATTTAGCCATCAAATTAGCAAATGGTTCGTAATCAAGCGGGTCAATTAATGTAACACGTTCTACAGAACCGAGTTCTTCTTGTACAACTTGGCGAACTTTAGGATTCTTATGTACAGGGAATACCACTTGAATATCTTTAAATTCATCAAGCAAATCGCGAATAGCTTGGTATACATGGCGCATAGGCTCACCCAAGTTTTCACGGCGATGTGTAGTAACAAGCACTGTACGTTTTTCAGGATCTAATGCATTGATAGCAGCATCATCAAACACATAATTTTCTTGTACTGTTGTATCAAGGGCATCAATAACCGTATTGCCTGTTACATACAAATGGTCTGTATTTATATTTTCTTTTTTAAGATTACTTTCAGAACTAGCTGTTGGTGCAAAATGATATGTCGCAATAGAACCAGTCAACTTGCGGTTCATCTCTTCTGGGAATGGAGAGTAAATATCACCAGTGCGAAGGCCTGCTTCTACATGGCCTACAGGAATTTCTTGATAGAAGGACGCCAAAGCACCTGCAAAGGTAGTTGTAGTATCACCATGTACAAGAACCACATCAGGTTTAGCTTCTTCTAATACATCTTTAAGGCCCATCAATGCACGGTTTGTTACATCGTACAATGTTTGACCTTGGCTCATAATATTCAAGTCGTAATCAGGGGTAATATTAAACAAGTTTAGTACTTGATCGAGCATATCGCGATGTTGTGCCGTAACGGTTACAATCGGTTCCATATCCGGTGCTGCTTCTAATGCTTTTACAAGAGGAGCCATCTTGATAGCCTCAGGTCTTGTACCAAAGATTGTCATAACTTTTAACATAGTTGCCTCCAACATAGTAGGATAGAAAAAATGGGGCGCCAAGCGCCCCACATGGTTATTTCTTATGGGAATCCTCGGATTCCTCTAAAGCTTTTGCCAATTCTTCACGATCAAAGGAAATAGTTTCATCTGAATCGCTGCGTTCAATTGTAGGACGTGGTAGTGGATGACCTGCCGCATCACTGTGAGTAATAACACCAAGGCGACGAGCCACATAAATACTACCTAAGAAGATAACGAGTACTAATGCGATACCAATCCAAGCATTGACCTCTGCTACGATGACGGATACGCCACCAAAGAGAGCCGTTACAGCATACATCATTAGCACTGCTTGTTTTTGAGATAAGCCTTGTGCTAACAAACGATGATGCACATGGCCTTTATCAGGCTTGAAAATCGGACGACCGCTGATTTTACGGCGTACGATAGCAAATAATGTATCGAGAATTGGTAAGCCTAGCACGATTGCTGGTACTACTAATGCAATAGTAGCCGCCGTTTTAACGGCTCCCATTACAGAAATAGCGGCTAATGTATAACCAAGGAGCATAGAGCCCGTATCACCCATGAAGATTTTCGCTGGGTTAAAGTTATACCGCAAGAACCCTACTGTTGCACCTGCTAGTGCCAATGAAATACAGGCAAGGTCAGTTTGACCAAGTTGTAATGTCATAGCACAAACAGCAATACAAGCAATAAAGGAAATACCTGCTGCCAAGCCATCAAGTCCATCGATAAGGTTTACGATATTCGTAAAGCCTACAATCCAGAAAATAGTCAATGGAGCAGCCCAATATTTAAGATATACTACACCACCCCAAGGAAGGTTGATAAAGTCTACGCGAATATCGTAAGCTACCAAAATAGCTGCTGCTATGATTTGGCCCATCAACTTAGTCTTTGGCTCAATTTGTTTAATATCATCCCAAATGCCAACAAGCACGAGAATGACTGTACCAAGCACCAAGCCAAATAGTTTATGATCATGCGGGATGGATCCATTAAAGAGGACCGACCCGACATAACCGAGAAAGATTGCTAATCCACCAAGTCGTGGAATCGCGCCATGATGCACCTTACGGGCATCTGGTTTATCTATTGCCCCAACGGCAACGGCAAAGCGTTTCACCAAAGGGGTTAGTGCAAAGGTTATGATGAGCGCTAGAGCAAAGGCCCATACATAATCGAGCACATAATCACTCATAAGACACCTCCAACAACTAGGTTGAAAAACGGGATTAGTTCGTTAAGCTACGAATAGGTGCAGGAATACGACCACCGCGAGCGATGAACTCAGCTGCACTATACGGACTCACTTCAATAATTGGGGCATAACCTAATAGGCCACCAAACTCAACAACCTCTCCAACAGTTTTACCTGGTACAGGGATTACGCGAACTGCAGTTGTCTTATTATTAATCATACCGATAGCTGATTCATCGGCAATAATAGCAGAAATTGTATCAGCCGTTGTATCACCAGGAATAGCGATCATATCGAGACCTACGGAGCATACACATGTCATAGCCTCTAATTTATCAAGTGTCAAACTGCCACAAGATACAGCATCAATCATGCCCGCATCTTCAGATACTGGGATAAATGCACCACTGAGACCACCAACGTGAGAGGACGCCATAAGGCCGCCTTTTTTCACTGCATCATTCAATAATGCAAGGGCTGCTGTAGTACCGTGACACCCACAAGAGGACAAGCCCATTTCTTCAAGAACGTGAGCTACAGAGTCACCTACAGCTGGTGTTGGCGCCAAGGACAAGTCGATAATACCAAATGGTTTACCAAGACGGCGAGATGCCTCTTGTGCTACCAATTGGCCTACACGAGTAATTTTGAAAGCAGTGCGTTTAATCGTTTCTGCTACAACGTCAAAGGATTGACCACGTACAGATTCTAGTGCGTGTTTTACAACGCCTGGACCAGATACGCCTACAGAAATAGCGCTATCCCCTTCAGTTACACCGAAGAAGGCACCGGCCATGAATGGATTATCCTCTACAGGATTACAGAAAATAACAAGCTTAGCACAACCAAGAGCATCATTATCCTTTGTAAGTTCTGCCGTTTTCTTAACGATGATACCCATGTCGCGAACTGCGTCCATGTTGATACCCGTTTTAGTAGAGCCCACACCTACAGAGCTACATACGATATCTGTAGTTGCCAGCGCTTCTGGGATGGAATCAATCAAAATGCGGTCAGCCCGTGTAGCACCTTTTGTTACAAGAGCAGAGAAACCGCCGATAAAGTTTACACCTACTGTTTTTGCAGCGCGATCCATCGCTTCTGCAATAGGAACATAGGATGTTAAATCACTACCACCAGCCACTAATGAGATAGGTGTTACAGAAATACGTTTGTTAATGATAGGAATACCAAACTCGCGCTCAATATCCTCACCAGTAGACACAAGGTGCTCTGCTTCTTTCGTAATGCGATCATAAATGCGATCACACAACTCTTTACCAGAGCTAGATGCACATTCAAGCAAGCTAATACCCATTGTAATGGTACGTACGTCAAGCTTGTTATCATGAATCATCTGATTCGTTTCTAAAATATTGTCGATAGATAACATAGTGCCTCCTATCCTACACGGTGCATGCTTAAGAAAATATACGGATTTCAACACCAAGTTCTTTACCGAGTGCATTCAAAGCATCTTGAATAGATGTCAAATCTTTCACATCTTCAGACTTTGTTTCACACATCATAATCATATTGAAAACGCCATCAAGAATGGTTTGATTTATAGACATAATGTTTACGCCGTGGTTAGCAAGTACAGTACTAACCCCTGCAATGATACCAACGCGGTCAACGCCGACAACGGTAACAACTAATTTCATAACATCACCTTTTCTGAGCACTACAAACTATTTGCCCCATATAGGGTATTCAATAAACTATATTAATATATTATATCACATTTATTACTTTTCTACGGTGAAATCTTCATGAGTTTTCATGTAAAAATAGTATTTTACACTTCGTCGGATAATGCAGCCGTTACGATAGCCTCTCCTGCTGTCAATAACGCGACTAAACCTTTATCCCCTTTATAGCTTTCACCATAAATTTTATACAAATCCTCTGTACCGGACGGACGCGCTACAAACCAACCTGTTTCAGTTTCTACACGAACCCCATCGATGGGCATATCCTTGTATAAGGATGTAGTGCGTATATTAGTAATAGGGTCTCCATCTACCTCTGTAGCTGTAATGGAACTTGCATTCAACTGTTTCAACTTAGCCTTTGCTGCCTTTGTACAAGCCGCATCAATGCGACCAAATCGTGGGTCACCACAACCTTCAACAATATTATTGTAGAGGCGATCAACAGTTGCGCCCATAACGGCATACATTTCCATTGCTAGAAGCGCCATTACCATGCCGTCTTTATCGGTAGTCCATACGGTGCCGTCCTTTTTAAGGAACGATGCGCCTGCAGATTCTTCACCGCCGATACCAATCTCACCATCAAATAATAAAGAGCTAAAATATTTAAAGCCTACCGGAACCTCATAAACCGGAATGTCTTTAACAGCCGCCCATTTATCAATCATAGTGGTACAAACAACGGTTTTACCTACCCCTTTATCTGTCCAACCACGGGTTGTAAACAAATAATCTGCAGCAACCGTAAGGAACGCATTAGGAGAAGCAAGTCCCTCTGCAGTAACGATACCGTAGCGATCATAATCAGGGTCATTGCCAACAGCGAGATCATAATTGCCAATTTGTTTAGTTACATCCGCCATCGCATATTCAGAAGAACAATCCATACGCACCTTGCCATCATGGTCATAGGTCATAAAGCTAAAGGTTGGATCGTACTCATCATTGATAATATCCATATTAAGATTATACCGCTCTTTAATAGCACGCCAATAACCAAGGCCACTACCACCTAATGCATTGACAAGAACCTTAGGTTTAGCACTTTGAATGGCCTCCATATTAATAATGGAGGATAGTTCTTCAACATATAAGCCCTTATAGTCATAAGGCACCTGTTGGTCTGGTTCAATATTATCAATACTAATGCGTTTGAACCCTTCTAATTCACAATAAGCACGAACGTACTCATTGGCGCGGGTTTCAATCCATTTTGTAATCAACGTATCTGCAGGGCCACCGTTGGTAGCATTATACTTAATGCCCCCATTATCTGGAGGATTGTGAGATGGTGTAATAACGATACCATCTGCTTTTTTATCGTTACTTTCATTATATCGAATGATTGCACGAGACACAGATGGCGTTGGAACAAAGTCCATATCCGCATCAACCATGGCAGTCACACCATTACCAGCAAGTACCTCAAGCACTGTTACTAATGCAGGCTGAGATAAAGCATGTGTATCTTGGCCCACAAAAATGGGTCCTGTCGCACCAAATTGACCACGACCATCACAGATTGCCTGTGTAATAGCCGCTACGTGTAAATCCGTAAAGGTACCATTTAAAGAGGTACCACGGTGGCCTGATGTACCAAAGGATACGAGTTGTGTCGGATCAGTTACATCTGGCGCATTGTCAAAATAGGCATCTACCAGAGTTTGTACATCTATAATATCTTGTTCTTGTACAGGCGTACCTGCTAATTTATGAGCCATAGGAACCTCCTAATCTCAAATGTATATGTCATTCATAAAATATTATATTTACACATGATTAAGATGAGATGACAAATACTTACTTATTGATTGTGTACAATCTCTGTATTGTCCTCTTGTGTAGTACTCTTATCTTTCAACTGTTCACATACTTCAGTCGGTATAATAGGCTGCGTAAAGCCT
>JAWERH010000057.1:0-8537 GCA_032482215.1 Veillonella sp.
ATGGTACAACTGATAGCAATACATCCGTAGCCATCCCATTGATCGTAGGTACACGTGCTCAAAACCTTGGGTACAACGTAGATATGGCAACACCATTTGGTGTAGATCATTCTGGCGACTATGATTTAGATGAATTATTCAACTGGATGGACACTATCGTTAAAAACGGTAGATAATAACAACTAAATACATACCATAACAAAAAAGGAGCTATCTAGTAGCTCCTTTTTCTTATATAAAATTGTAACATTAGAAAAAGCCCCTCTACCGAGGGGCCTTACTATATCAGGAAAGACAGATTATTGCTTTCACTAATCATATTCTATTATACTTCTGGGAATAATGCAGTGGACAAGTAGCGTTCACCTGTATCAGGAAGAATTACTACGATGTTTTTGCCTTTATTTTCAGGAGCCAATTCTTGAGCAGCCCAAAGAGCAGCACCAGAGGAAATACCAACTAAGATACCTTCTGTATGTCCAAATGCTTGAGATGTAGCGAATGCATCATCGTTAGTTACTTGGATTACTTCATCGTAAATATTAGTATCCAAAGTATCCGGAATGAAGCCAGCGCCTAAGCCTTGGATTTTGTGAGGACCAGGTTTGCCATTGGACAATACTGGGGAATCAGTTGGTTCAACAGCCACAATTTTTACGTCAGGGTTTTGTTCTTTTAAATAACGACCTGCACCAGTCAAAGTACCGCCTGTACCAACACCAGCTACGTAGATATCTACTGCACCATCTGTATCTTGCCAGATTTCAGGACCAGTTGTTTTATAGTGAATTGCTGGGTTTGCTTGATTTACGAATTGGCCTGCTTCGATTGCACCAGCTGTAGCTGTTACTATTTCTTTAGCTTTTGCAATAGCACCTTTCATACCAAGAGAGCCATCAGTCAACACGAGTTGAGCACCATAGCCAAGCATCAATTTACGGCGTTCGATGGACATTGTTTCTGGCATTACGATTACAACTTTATAGCCAAGAGCAGCACCAACAGCGGATAAACCGATACCAGTGTTACCAGATGTAGCTTCTACGATTGTACCACCTGGTTGTAATTCACCAGATTCAACAGCTGCTTGAATAATTGCTGCAGCAATACGATCTTTAACAGAGCCACCTGGATTAAAGTATTCCAATTTAGCAAAAATATTTGCATCTGCGCCATATTTTTTACCAAAACGTGTAGCTGCCAACAAAGGTGTTTTACCAATTAATTCAACGAAAGATTTTGCAATATTAGACATAATAGTTACTCCTTATTAAATAGAACCATCCCAATTATCATATTTTGTATCAAGTTTAGCGTAAGTTCCATCAATTACATCTTGAAGAGTTACGTTTTCTAGATAATCATGAATATAGTTTTGTAATCCTGCCCAGAAACCAACAGTTCTTTCATTGATTACTGTATCAGTACTCACCCCTTCATCAAGAGTGGAGATGATAGCCATGGATTCTTCCGTGGCAAGCAAAATTTCAATAATAGTGTACTCTTTAGGGCTTTTAGATAAGCGATAGCCTCCGTATTTACCACGAATACTATCCACTAGGTTAGCGGCACCCAAACGAGCCACAATACCCTCAAGGTATTTCTCAGATATACCTTGTCGTTCTGCAACGGATCGCAAGGAAACCGGTTTATCCTGACCTTCCTCTGCTAAATCGATGAGAACCATCAATGCATAGCGACCTTTTGTGGAAATCCTCATATATCTTGCCTCTCTTTGTAAAAGTTAGTGCTAACACACCCCATGTTATAAAGCACTTATCCTACTTCATTTATAAAACCTTGTGTATCACTAGGAATTAATTTCATTATAGACCACTAAATCTAAAAATGCAAGAACTTATTTCCTACTTTTATAAAGGGGTATTTAAAAACCCTTATATTTATTGGCCTAAGCCTATATTATTGATTTATTTTATTCTATTATTAGACTAGCAATCACACATATCGATACATTAACTATTTTACATAACACAAAAGGACTAGCCCGAAGGCCAGTCCTTTTGCGTATAGTTTGTAGTTTGTTATATGAGGTTTACCATGATGAATTGAAGAGGGTTCATCTGGTATTGGGACTTACCGTATCGTCAGGAAAACGATGCGCGCCCGTTTTGTCATTTGAGGAGTTGTCTAGATTATTCTAGCGTCTAAGTTATTTCTAAATTAGATTTTACCTACTAAATCAAGACCTGGTTTCAATGTGTCTTTACCTGGTTTCCAACGTGCAGGACACACTTGGTCACCATGTTTTGCTACGAATTGAGCCGCTTGTACTTTACGAACCAATTCTTCAGCAGAACGGCCGATACCCATATCATGGATTTCAGCTGTACGAACGAAACCTTCTGGATCTACTACGAATGTACCACGGTAAGCCATAGCAGATTCTTCTTGGAATACGTCGAAGAAATCAGCTAATTCATGTTTTTTATCAGCTAACATGTAGTACTCGATTTTATTAATGCTTGGAGAAGCATCAGACCATGCTTTGTGAACGAATTCAGAGTCACAAGATACGGAGTAAACTTCGCAACCTAGTTCTTTCAATTCTGCATAAGAGTTTTGTACGTCTTCTAATTCTGTAGGGCAAACAAATGTGAAGTCTGCTGGATAGAATACGAAGATGGACCATTTGCCCAACACATCTGCAGTACTAACTTTTACTAATTCAGGTTTTTTGAAAGCATCTAGAGTAAATTCAGGAAGTTGTTTACCAATAATAGACATGTTATGTCCTCCTTAATTGAGTTCTAATGTAACAGTTATATTATTATCGGTGTACTTATCACCAAATCTATATCTATCTTTGTCTATATAATAACAAATATCATTCAAGATTGCAAGTGTTATTTTTAAATTTATCGATATATTTTTTTAGCTTTTTTCAATATAAATAAAAAAGAAGAAAGATGCTCATTTCTGAGCATCTTTCTTCTTTTTACGTACTACAACAGACTTACTGTTCACAGTAGCATGATCAAAAGCGATTAAACCCGCTATATTAGCAAGCCCTCTCCGTGCTATGTGACCAGTTGTAGATTGTTCTTTTCCAGATTTACCATATACAAACTGCTCTAGTTTGAGTGCAGCTAATATAAAGATACCTATAATAGATAAAATGGATCCCATTTCTATTCTCTATTTTTTAAGTTCCAAAATCGCATCTACGAAGCCGCGGAATAATGGATGTGCATTATTCGGACGGGATTTAAGTTCTGGATGCGCTTGTGTACCGATGAAGAATGGATGGTTTTTCACTTCAATACTTTCCACAAGGCGACCATCTGGAGATGTACCAGAGATAACAAGTCCCGCATCAGTCAATTGTTGACGATATTCATTGTTAAACTCATAGCGATGACGATGACGTTCATAAATCAAATCTTCGCCATAAGCTTCATGAGTTTTTGTACCTGCTTCTACTTTGCATGGATAGATACCTAGGCGCATTGTACCGCCTTTTTTATCTACATCCACTTGATCACTCATCAAGTCGATTACTTTGTACTTAGCATTTTCGTCAAATTCGCTAGATGTAGCACCTTCCATACCACATACGTTGCGAGCAAATTCCATTACTGCAGATTGCATGCCAAGGCATAGACCAAGATATGGAATATTGTTTTCACGAGCGTATTGGATTGTGCGGATTTTACCTTCTACACCACGGGAACCAAATCCACCAGGTACGATGATACCTTCAACACCATCAAATACCTCTTTAGGATCTACAGATGTATCATCAAGTTCTTCGGAGTCAATCCAACGAATATTTACTTTAGTACCCGTAGCAATACCAGCATGATCTAGAGCTTCAACTACGGATAAATACGCATCATGTAATGCTACATATTTACCAACGATAGCAACTGTAATGTCTTTACTAGGGTTCAAGATTTTATGAACCATTTCTTTCCATTCAGCCATATCGCAAGGGCGTTCTTCAAGGCCTAATTTTTTGATAACAATGTCATCAAGACCTTGGTCTTGCATCATCAATGGCACTTCATAGATGGAGCTACAAGTTTGATTTTCAATAACTGCTTCTGGTTCTACGTCACAGAACAAAGCAAGTTTTTCTTTCATTTCATCAGAAATATGTTTTTCGCTGCGGCATACCAAGATATCTGGTTGAATACCAATGCTGCGCAATTCTTTTACGCTGTGTTGTGTAGGTTTAGTTTTCAACTCGCCTGCTGCATTGATGTAAGGTACCAATGTTACGTGAATGTAAAGTACATCATTACGGCCTACTTCTTTTTTCACTTGGCGGATAGCTTCCATAAATGGCAAGCTTTCAATATCACCTACAGTACCGCCGATTTCAGTGATAACTACATCTGCGTTATCCTCTTTACCTACGCGGTATACGTTTTGTTTGATTTCATTTGTAATGTGTGGAATTACTTGTACAGTGCTGCCCAAGTAATCACCTTTACGTTCTTTATTGATTACAGACCAGTACACTTTACCTGCTGTAATGTTAGAACGTTTACTAAGGTTAATATCGATAAAGCGTTCATAGTGACCCAAATCGAGGTCAGTTTCAGCACCGTCATCTGTTACGAATACTTCACCGTGTTGGTAAGGGCTCATCGTACCAGGGTCGATATTAATGTATGGGTCAAATTTTTGAATCGTTACATTGAAACCGCGGTTTTTAAGCAAGCGACCCAAGGATGCTGCTGTAATCCCTTTACCAAGAGAAGAAACAACGCCGCCAGTTACGAAAATATACTTAGTTGCCATGATGCCTCCCACCTATTACATTTTTTCCGGAGCGGAAATACCTAAAATACCCAAGCCTTGACGAAGTACGAGGGCAATCGCTGTGATTAATCCTAGGCGAGCTTGTTGCAACGCTGGATCTACGCCAATGATACGACCTTGACGATAGAAGGAATGGAACATGCTTGCCAAATCGAATAAGTAACGAGCAATACGATGTGGTGCACGATGTTCGGCAGATTGAACGACCTCTTCTGGATATTCAGCTAATTTTTTAATCAATTCTAATTCCATTTCGCTTGTAAGCGTTGTGAAATCAGTTTCACTATAATCACCAAATGCAATGCCTGCTTCACGCACTTGGTTGTAAATGCTGTGAATACGGGCATGAGCATATTGAATATAATATACTGGGTTATCATTGCTACGAGATTTAGCCAAGTTAATATCAAAATCAAGTTGGCTATCTAGAGAACGCATCAAGAAGAAGTAACGAGATGCATCTACGCCAACCTCTTCAATCAATTCATCTAATGTAACGCTATCACCGCTACGTTTAGATAATTTAACGAGTTGTCCATCGCGGAACAATGCTACCATTTGTAACAATAATACTGTTAGTTTATCTGGGTCATAACCAAAAGCAGCCATAGCAGCTTTTACACGGCATACATAACCATGATGGTCAGCGCCCCAAATATCAATCATTTCTTTGAATCCACGATCATATTTATTGCGGTGGTATGCAATATCTGCTGCTAAATATGTAGGAACTCCATTATCACGAATAACTACGCGGTCTTTATCATCACCATAGTCAGTAGATTTCAACCACAATGCACCGTCTTTTTCATACACTTTGCCAAGAGCCTTTAACGCCTCTACGGAGTGATGAATTTCATCAGCTTCATGAACAGTACGTTCAGAGAACCAATTATCGAAAGTAACACGGAAATTGCTTAATGTTTCCTCTAAGCGAGCTAATTTTTCTTTTAAGCCCTCTTCTTTAAACAATGCATTTAATTTATCGAAGCCTTCGCGTTCTGCAATAGTTTTTGCAGTCTCGATAATATCAGGACCACGGTAGCCATTTTCAGGGAATACGAGAGCCCCTTCTGGAATATCGAATTCAGGCATGGAACCATCTTCGTTGCGCTTAGGTGGGAACACTAATGTAGCACCTTGCAACTCTTGGAAACGGTACTCAATGGAGATAGCCATATTATCGATTTGGTTACCTGCATCATTGATGTAGTACTCGGATTGTACATTACCATGTCCGACATGTAACGGACCTGTTGGGTTCGCACTTACGTACTCTACTTGAATCGTATCGCGTGCACGCAATGGTTGAACGCCATACTGATCGCCAGCATTTAAAATAGCTTTCAACGTATCGTATACCATATCAGATTTCAAGAAGAAGTTGATGAAACCTGCACCAGCAACCTCAGCGCGTTCGAGCCAATCAAAATTCATATGGCTAATCAAAGCCTCTGCAATAGCACGAGGGTTTTGACGAGCTACACGAGCGGATTGCATTGCAATGTTTGTAGAAAAATCACCGAATTCTTTTTGAGGTGGCACTTCGAGAACGATTTCTGGATATTCCCCAGCTGGTAAGCCACCGCTGTTAATCGTATCTTGTAATGCCTGTTCAATCCCCGATTTCAGGATTTCCTTCATTTCCATGCTCTGTATCCTCCCGCACGTCTATATCTAACTGATTATAAAATTGCCATTCACCTTCGACGGAAATGTCATATCCTAAATGAACATGACCTACACCTTCGTGAAAGTCTACTGTTAATTCATGAGTATTCACGGCCATGTGCAAATCACCATACGGTGTTTCATACACGGATTCGCGCTCTTCACCACGGACATATTGATGACGCATATTAACAGCCCCTGTTCGAAGCAATACAATAGAGTCATCATGGATTTTAATGGTCGTCTTTACCCCATCTAAGCCAGTCACACTACATGTGATGTACCTGGGGAAATCAGTTCCACTACGGTATCCTTGCCGTCCATATCTCGTTGTACACTTTTTACGGACACTAGAACCCGCTTCATTTTTCAACCTCCATGGCAGTAATTAATCATCATATTATACCATAATCAAAGACTATTTTACACCCTCAATGAGTCGCAATTTCTTAGTCTTTGTCATCTGTTTTATGGCATATTCTCTACGTTGTGCATCTTGTTTATTGTGAAAGCTTTCAGAATACACCAATTCAACAGGACGTCGCCCTCTCGTATACTTAGCACCGCCTGGAATAAGCCCATTATGAGCCTCTATACGGCGTTCAATATCGGTGGTCCACCCACAATACAAGGAATCATCTGCGCAACGCACCAAGTACACATAGTGCCGCTCTTCAGACTTAACCTCCTTATTTGCCATTTTTTGCATCATCAGTAATCGGTTCCAACGTAATAGTATTGATGATTACTGGCTCTACTGGTTTATCATTACGGCCTGTTTTTACTTTGCCAATTTTTTCAACTACATCCATACCTTGTACTACGGTACCAAAGATAGTGTGTTTGTTATCTAACCAATCTGTAGGTCCCAAGGTAATAAAGAACTGAGAGCCCCCTGTATTAGGGCCTCGGTTTGCCATGGCAAGAACGCCCATTTTATTGAAGTGTAAATCATTGGAGAACTCATCAGGAATGGTATAACCTGGACCGCCAGCACCTGTACCATCTGGATCCCCGCCTTGAATCATAAAGCCTTCGATAACGCGGTGGAATGTAACACCATTATAGAAACCTTTTTTCACTAAGTAATCAAAGTTTTTTACAGTAATAGGCGCTTTAGAGCCTAGCAAACGAACTTTGAATTGACCATAATTTGTATCAAAAATAGCATACTCATCAGCAATTGGCGCATTAGAGAAATTAGGCATAGTTACAGTTTCTGCTTTTACAGTATTACCTTGTGGTTGTTCCCCACTTTTTGTACCACAAGCTGCTGTACCAAGCATTGTAATCCCCAACATTGCGCATAAAGCCAAGCGTTTCCAGTTCATAGTTCCCCCAAAATATATTGTTTATACTAACATGTATGTAAAATTCACATAGAAAAGCCGCTCAACCCGTGAGCGGCTCTTTTTTAGTATATCATGTTTTAGAGAAAATTTGGTTTAAATAATTATTAAATTTACCAATACCAATTTATATAACCTTATACTTTCAGTTATATATCAGTCATTATTTACCATCAAATTGTTCAGTTTTTTAGTCTACAATGAGGACATTAGAACTCAATCAATCCACTTGAAATGCTTACACGCATTATAAATACCATCCTTATCACAGTCGGTAGTGATATAATCGGCTTTTTCTTTCAATTCAGCACGGGCATTTCCCATGGCAATATTAAGCCATTCTGGCCTAAACATAGATAAATCATTATATCCATCACCAAATACTACGGCTTGATTAGGTTTCATACCAAAATGATCAAGCATATTGCGAATACCCAAAGCTTTTTCCATTGGTTCATATAAAACACAGCCATCGCCATAACGAATGAGCTTATGCGTCATATGCTCAATTTCATTAGGATCTACTGTCGTTTTAAAAACATCCCAATTCGGATGCCAATCTAATATTTCCTTATACGGCGTAATTCGGCCTAATTTATTCCGATCTGTTACAGCCCAAGGAATATTATGGGACTCTAAATATTCCAAATAGTTAATGCATGCATCACGATCCATGCCAATCATGGACACTAGTTCATTATTAACAGTAACACTATGTCCGCCATCTGC
>JAWERH010000058.1:0-5419 GCA_032482215.1 Veillonella sp.
TAAAATCGCTATCCCTAATGACCCTACAAACGGTGGTCGTGCATTATTGTTATTGCAAAAAGAAGGTCTTATCACATTGAAAGACTCCAGCAATATCTTGTCCACAGTTCAAGATATCGCTTCCAACCCTAATGGTTACCAATTCGTTGAATTAGAAGCAGCTCAAGTACCTCGTTCTCTTGACGATGTAGCATTGGCAGCTATCAACACTAACTTTGCATTGAATGCAGGTCTTAACCCTAGTAAAGATGCATTGGCAATCGAATCCAAAGATTCTCCTTACGTAAACATCGTTACTGTACTTAAAGGTAACGAAAACGATCCTCGCATCAAAAAATTAATGGAAGCACTTCACAGCGCTGAAATCAAAAAATTCATTGAAGAAAAATACAAAGGTGCAGTTGTTCCTGCATTCTAAACAATAAAAAGCTAGCCTTAACGGCTAGCTTTTTTATATGCTAATCAAAGTTATATTTAAAGGCGTCTCCATTGAGACGCCTTTTCTATTCAATATTTTATACTATTGTTTTATATAGTTATCCCATTTATGAAATCGGTACCCTACCCCCCAAACGGTATCAATATATTCTTCACCTTGGAATTGCTTATCAATCTTGGCCCTTAACCGATTAATATGAACCATAATAGTTGATGTCTCACCTAATGAGTCTATTCCCCATATACTTTCAAATACTTCTTCTTTTGTAAATACACGATTTGGACTAGATGCAAGAAGAATTAAAATGTCATATTCACGTGGTGTTAAACTTACCTCAGTACCGCCTAGAAAAACTTGATGCGAATCAAGTAATATCTCTAAACTACCAGCAGCAATTTTTGACTCTATCTCAACAGTAGTACCTAAACTATTACGAATTCGATTATAACGCTGAATATGTGATTTAACACGAGCTACCAACTCAGCAGGACTAAAAGGTTTAATCATATAATCATCAGCACCAAGTCCCAATCCTCGAATTTTATCAATATCCTCTCGTTTAGCACTAACCATAATGATAGGTATTTCTTTTTTCTTGCGAATATCTCGACACACAGAAAACCCATCTTTTTTAGGAATCATAATATCAAGAATTATTAAGTCATATTCATGTTCAAGAGCTGCAGCCAATCCATCAACACCATTGGTTTGAATATCTACTTCATAGCCTTCAATCTCTAAATAGTCGCGTTCAAGTTCATAGATACCCATGTCATCTTCAATAATTAAAACTTTTTTCATACTTTTACTCCTTAACACAAGGAAACTCCATTACAATGGATAATCCACGACCATTTTTATTATGTTCCGCATAAATAATGCCATTCATATCTACAACTATTTGTTTTACAATAGCTAATCCAATACCATTCCCATTAGCCACCTCTGTGCGCGCTTCATCAGTACGAAAAAAGATATCAAACAAACGATTTAACATCTCTGTAGGCACGCCTTTCCCATTATCTGAAAATACTAGTTTACAAGCATTTTCAATCTTTGCTGTAGTTATATCAATATGTATAAAGTCATCATATCTATACTTTATGCTATTCGATACAAGATTATCCAAAACCCGATAAAATTGAATCCTATCTATTACTATTAAACTATCTTTAGCATCATAATCTTCATGTAAAACGATATGTTCATGATCATTCAAATTTCGCTCTCTAATATACCCGTAAATTAAATCATCTAATGCATATGTATCTCGATCGTAATGAATTTGTTTTAATTCCAGTTGAGAAAAATCCGATAACATAGTAACTAAATGTTCAATACGCCCTGCCATATCGAAAATCCGTTGCACATAACGAGCTTGTTTCTCTTCTGTATTAGCTACGCCTTCAAGAATACCACTAGCATACCCCTTTACCGATGTGAGTGGTGTTGAAATATCATGACAAATTCCTGCTATCATTTCACGCCTACGCACTTCATAGCGAGATTGCTCTTCATGGGCTTTCATCAATGCATCCTGCATATTATTAAATGCCTCACAAGTAGCCCCCAATTCATCATGATTTCTCACTGCTATATTTTTTGGTACTATCCCGTTTTTAAGATCATCAGCAGCTTGTTTCAAATCCGTTACAGGTCTCAAAATATACTCACCTAAACGATTGGATATATATATACCTATACCGATAATAATAGCTAACAATAGCAAAATCCCAACACCAAAAGCACCTTCTACCAACTTTTTATCTGTTGATTCTGGCCCCATACTTTTAGTCATGAAAGGAATCCTACCAGATCCATATACGCTCAGCCCCGTATTATAAGAGTTCACATAGGTAAATTGGTTACCTTCCCAGTTTAAATAATGATTAGACTCCAAACCTTTCATCACATGTCTAACATTCGACAAAAATATATTAGGCTCTATATTTGGCGTAGCATATACTATTTCATTGTCTTTTAGAATAACTATATCTAAGCCTTGCGCTTCTAAAATAGCACTGCTATCTAAAACATCTCTAACTGTTGTAGATTCTTTTGAAAGCTTCTTATTAATTTGTTCCAATCCTAATTGGAATACCTGTGCCTGAATGCTACTAGGAGCAAGCATCATCCATTGACGGTGCTCTACTGGATTTGTATATCGAATAACACCCCATACTAACGATAAGGCTATAAATAACACTATAAAAGGTATAACAATAATCAGTAAGTTACTAATTATCATCTTTCGCTGTACGCCTAGGCGATTAAACCAGTTAAAAAGCATAGAAACCTCCTTTTTAACTATTATACAAAGTCATTTTCCATCTGTCAGTGTATAGGCAACATTCTTTTTCAAGACTTAATTTAGTCGTTATATTTTCGTAATATCTCTCCTTTAAGATGTATTCATACAAGAAAGTCATCACTAAAAAGGAGATATATATGAATTACGAAATCTTTCAACTTATCAACAACCTAGCAGGTACATATACGTGGCTAGATACAAGTATGATATATATTGTTAAATATCTTTCAATAGTCTTTGCCTTATTACTGATACTCTTATCTGGATTAGGCCTCTATTTTAAAGATAAAAGACTTATAAAAACCTGCATACATACTATCACATTTCTTGGTATTACCATGATAGTTCATAGTATCATTGGTTTCATAGTGCAAGAACCAAGACCATTCGTGACACACACGGTAAATCTACTTATTCCTCATGTTGCTGATCCTAGTTTTCCTAGCACCCATGCTATGGCAATGACTGCTATTTCATTACCAATTTTAGCAGTTTACAAAAGACTAGGTTCTATTCTACTAAGTGGAACCATTTTAACAGGCTTTGCGAAAGTCTTTGTTGGTCATCATTATCCTCTAGACGTAATCATGGGTATCCTCATCACATACTTGTTATTTAAAGTCTATCAAAACTATTTATCTTCCAAGATTGATACGCTATTAAATCACCCTAAATATAATATTTTCCGATTACTCATAAATACAAAACAAAGCCTATATTTTATAAAAAAAGCAAACCAACCATTGAGTAAACAATTTAGCATGAAGGGATAAGGCTATGAAATATGTTATAAAAAATAAGAACTATCATATTTTGATAGTTCTTATTTTCTCCGCCATCATTTATTTTATGGGAAATATGTATCTTAGTATTTCAGATCCTGTAGAATCTAATTATGCGCTAACAGCAAAAGAAATGCTACTAAACCATAATTATTTATCACCACAAATTTTTGGTCATTATTGGTATGATAAACCCATATTTTACTATTGGGAACTCATTGTTGCTTTCAAACTATTTGGTATTTCAGACTTTGGAGCTCGATTTTTTTCCAGTCTATTAGCGCTCTGTAACCTCTATCTAATCTATCGATTTGTAAAATCACAAACCAATCATATAATTGCCATTACAAGCGCTATCATCGTATCTGTTTCCGCTGAATATTGGATTATTGCAAAGTCTGTTATAACAGATATGACACTAGGACTATATTTTAATGCAATCTTAATGAGCTTTTACATAGGATACATACGTCATAAATCTGAATTAAAAGGATATAAACAATATTATCTTTTAGCCTATTTAGCATCTGCCCTTGCCGTATTAACTAAAGGGCCCATTGGTTTCTTATTGCCAGGTCTCATCATATTAATATACCTAGGAATCAGACGAGACCTCAAAGAGTTATTAAGTTTACAAATCTTACCTGGTCTCTTAATACTCCTAAGTCTTGGTGGTAGTTGGTATTACTATATGTATATCACCCATGGAAACGACTTTATCAATGTCTTTCTCGGTGTCCATAATTGGCTACGTGCCACCGTATCAGAGCATCCCAAATTAAATGTATGGTACTATTATATCCCTATAACGATTATCACACTGTTCCCTTGGTCTATCTTATTACCTAAACTGATATATAACAATCGAAATAATTGGTTTATAAATATTCCATTTAATAGCTTCTTAGCAGTATGGGCTGGTACAGTCATAATCTTTTTCTCCTGTATGGCCACCAAATACTCCACCTACACATTTCCAGCACTAACACCATTAGCTATTCTAATGGCCATCATGTGTCATAAACGAATAGCGTTAATCTGTAAAACAGCACTAGTAATCGGGATTACCTATATAGTTCTTACCTTTATTGTCGCCATACCACAAATGAATAAGGCATCCACACCGCATATTAGTCAATACATTAATCAATCTATCAGCGATGATGCCATTATTCTACAGGGCAGTGGGAGATATCGTGTTTCACCTACTTACTATAGTAATCATGAGGTTTATCAACTACTTGGACCAAATCAGGTTGCTCCTGATCCAACCGCCATTTCTTGGAATGCTAAAGAAGTCATGCCATTTATATCTGTGAACAATTTACCGCCAGATAAAAATGTATATCTCCTCATATATAATGATGATAATTTTCCAGACACATTAGATTCCAATAATTGGTCTATGGTATATTCCAACACTGAAGGAACTATTTATCAATTACATCGGTAGAAGAAAAGCTAAACGGCAACAACGCCTCAGTAGAGACAACTTCTATATCACCTTTCAGGTTCCCCATGATAATAATAGGGATATTAAACTCTCCCATAACTTGACGACAAGCACCGCATGGTGCACAAGGCCCTTCCGTATCAGCAACTACGGCAAGGGCCTTAAATTTTGTATGCCCTTCTGATACGGCTTTAAATATAGCAGTTCGTTCTGCACAGTTAGTTAAACCATAAGATGCATTTTCTATATTGCAACCTTCATAGATTACCCCATCCTCACACAGAAGGGCTGCACCTACTCCAAAATGGGAATACGGGCTATAGGTTCTCTCACGCGCTACTATGGCACGATCAATAAGCTTTTGAATTTCCTGTTCCGTCATATCAGTTTCCTTTTCTATCATATGGATATCCTCATTCCACCATATCAAGAAT
>JAWERH010000059.1:0-7412 GCA_032482215.1 Veillonella sp.
CTCAATAGGTGGTGCCCATTAGTAAAACGTTTGTGGAACATAAGTCCCATCAATATACAAACTCTTAGAACAACGTTTACGAGAATAGTAATGCGGTGGCAGGGAATTGAGTTGCTACTAGATGAGTTCTACTTATATAATTATTCGTAACGGTATTTATTTCTTTTTACGTAATGAGTTGTAGTTTTATAGGGGGACGTTGTGTTTGGTATTTCACTGTTTTTAATGTTTTTATACTGCCTCTATTTTATAAAGCATCCTTATTTTGAGCTAAAGAAAGTTAATATTAAACGATCTAAAGTAATGCTTTATACGGAAGTTGGGTTTGGTATTTTTTGGTTCATTCTTTTAAATACACCATATTATCAATGGGTTGTAGCTAAAATATTAAGCATAACAGGAGCCCTGTTTTGGCTTGTAGAATTGTGGCTAAGAAGAGGGGCTATTATTCAAGATTCAGCATTGGATGAGGAAAGAAAGGATGTACTTATAAAAAAGGCAAAATGGGATTTTTATACTGTTCTCCCTATAGTAATTTGCCTTATCCTAATGTTTATTTTTAATATTATTGCTGATATTAATTCTTTAGGGGATGGGATCTATTAGTTGAAAGAGAAAATATAGAAATGTATTTTATATTTTCTTAAAAAATAGAGATGTTAAAGAAGTTTAATGTATCTTGAATAAGTTGTTTGTCCATTTAGGACAAACAAAAATGCCTCTAATGTGCATATAGACATTAATTAATATCGATTGTTATACTATAGGTAAAGTAAGAATTTTCTCACATTGTTTATGTGTATATAGAGGCGTGTATGAATAGTATTTTTGATATTATAGGGCCTGTTATGATTGGCCCGTCTAGTTCGCATACAGCTGGTGCTGCGCGGCTAGGTAAGATGGCGCGGTGCATTTTCCGTTCCACACCTAAAAAGGTAGATTTAACCTTATATGGCTCTTTTGCTAAGACTTATAAAGGCCATGGTACAGACCGTGCCTTGATTGGGGGCTTATTAGGTTTTAAAGAGGATGATACGAATATTCGTGTTGCTCATAAATTAGCTGAAAAAGAGGGCATGGAGTATAACTTTATCGAGTCTCCTCTTGATGTAGGTCATCCTAATGTAGTTCGTTTTGATATGTTCGATGAACATAATCGTCATATGACGGTGATTGGTCGATCTCTTGGTGGCGGTCAAATTATGATTACCGAAGTAGATGGCAATGATATGTCTATTACTGGCGATGAGTTTACTCTTGTTGTATTCCATGAAGATAGACCTGGCGCGCGTGTATTCCGGAAGGGTAAGCACAAGGATGCAGTGATGGTCATTACTACAGATACGGTGGTAAATCCAATTACAGTTCAGTTTATGCGCGAGTGCCCAGGCATTCAAGATGTCATGACCTTTGAAGCGTTATAGGAGGGTGAATAATGAGCTATGCATATGATACAATTGCAGATATTATTCGCCTAGCTGAGGAAAATAACATTTCCTTTGGCGAAGTAGTACTGCGTTATGAATTAGAGAATTATGACCGCAGTGAAGAAGCGGTTATTCGTGAAATAGAGCATCGGTTAGATATCTTTGAAGGTTCTATTCAAGATGGTATAGATTATGCGGAGAAAACGGCCTCTGGTATGTCCGGTGGTCAGGCGGCACAGCTTAACGGTCAAACTCCAAGATTTATGAGTGATATTGCGTATAAAGCAATGACCTATGCTATTGCTGTAAATGAAGCGAATGCGAAAATGTTCCGCATTGTTGCGTGCCCTACGGCTGGATCTTGTGGTGTTATGCCTGGTGCGGTGAAAGCAGTAGCGGACCATTACAAGCTAGATAGAGCAACCTGTGGCTGGTGCCGTTGGTGGTTGCCAAGCAGAAATTGGTACGGCCGCTTGTATGGCTGCCGGTGCCATTGTAGAAATGATGGGCGGTACGCCTCGTCAAGTAGGCCATGCCATTGCATTGTGCATGAAAAACTTATTGGGCCTTGCCTGTGATCCAGTAGCGGGGCTTGTAGAGGTACCGTGCGTTAAACGTAATGGTTTCTATGCAGTTCATGCCATTACTGCATCTGAATTGGCTTTGATGAATATTGAAAGTCAAATTCCACCAGATGAAGTTATATCGGTCGCGCTATGCCAGCAGCATTGCGTGAAACAAGTGATGGCGGCCTTGCGGTAACACCGACGGGTACAGCTATTGCAGAACGAGTGCAATCCTTATAGGATTGCACTTTTTTCATGCTTTCATTTGTAGTAAAATAAAGGTTAGACTAGTTCGGAAAGGAGTGTGCATGATGGAACAGGCCAATCGAATATTGACTGTATTAGAAGAAGCAGGTTATGAAGCCTATATCATTGGCGGAGCAGTGCGTGATATTTTGATGCATCAAAAGCCTCATGACTTTGATATTGTGACGTCTGCACGCCCTGATACGGTAATTGAAGTCCTACGCGGTCAAGATATTCAAACGACAGACTTAGTAGGAAAATCCTTTGGTGTAGTAGTAGCTACACTAGAAGGAAAGCAATATGAAATTGCAACGTATCGCACTGAACGATATGGAGCAGATAGTCATCGACCAGAAGAAATTACTTATGCCGATACCTTGGAGGAAGACGTGTTGCGTCGCGACTTTACGGTCAATGGCATGGCTATGAATCGTTTTGGTGAGGTCATAGACCTAGTAGGGGGACGTCGAGATATCAAGCATAAGACTTTTCGAACCATTGGCAATGCACAGCAACGCTTTGAAGAAGACGCATTGCGATTATTTAGAGCATGCCGCTTAGTGGCAAAGCTAGATTTCTTACCTACCGAAGACTTATTAGAAGCTATGCCAAAGGCATTTCATCGTGTGCCTGGGTTATCTCTCGAGAGAGTTCGTAGTGAACTGGACCGACTCCTGTTAGAGCCTGCTGTGGCTAAGGGCCTTGATGTATTAGTACAATCTCGCTTGGCCGAGTGCTCTTGTCGCGTTGTAGAAAATGGTGTCGCTCGTGAAGTACCTATTTTACCAGAGCTATACCATCTTGTGAATTTACCACAAGAAAAAGACTTTCACGAATTTGATGGTTGGTATCATACATTAGCCGTTGTATCTCATACAGAACCAGATTTGATATTGCGTTGGGGTGCACTGTTACACGATGTAGCAAAGGGTATGCCGGCGGTACGAGCTGTTATTAACGGACGTTTAACGGATCGTGGCCATGATACATTAGGTGCTGAAATGACAGAAACCTTGCTTACTCGTTTAGGTTACCCTAAGGCTTTTGTGCGCCGTGTAGCTTGGATTGTAAAAAATCATATGCGCTTTCACTATTTTGTACAAAATGGGGAAGCTAATGAGAAGAAGTGGATCCGTAAAGAGGCTCGCAGCGGTGAGTTTCGAGATAGTCAAATTATGCGAATTGCATGGGAACAATTATCTAAGGTTTGTGCTGCCGATGTATTAGGCTGTGGGAAGCCTTATGCATCGACGGATGGCACCTTAGCCTTTGGTGAATGTATGGCAGATCTTAGCCTAGAGATGCCTATCCATACAAAGGATTTAAATTATGACGAACGAGTTATTAAGCTTGCAGGGAAAAAAGTGGGGGAAGGATTGCAGTATTTATTAGGTCAGGTTCAAAATGGGGTGATTCCCAATGAACCAGATGCATTATATGATGCATTAGACCATAAGTTACGCCGTCCAGTGGAGAAATGATGAAGTTATTAAATAAAGCGTTATTACGCATGAGTGATTGGAGTCGCACTACGTGGTGCCTTGCCATACTCATGACCGTTGCCTTCGTCCTTATCGGGCGTTTAGCACAGTTACAGGTCTTTGATACCTTTGACCTAGAGAAGAAAAACTTATTACAAGTTCAAGTAGATAGAAAATTACAATCGCCGCGCGGTACAATCTATGACCGTAATGGCAAGCCTTTGGCGATGAGTGTAGTTACAAAATCTTTATATGCGGATCCGAAGATGATTAAACAGTCTCCTCAAGAGATTGCGGATCTCATCTCACCGTACGTAACGATGTCAAAAGAGAATATTGTGAAAGCTTTGCAAGAGGATACCGCCTTTGTCTGGTTGAATCGTATGATGGATGCAGACAAATCAAAAGGGGTACAACAAGTTATTAAGGATAATAATATTGCAGGCCTCAATTTCGTTGAAGAATCTAAGCGCTATTATCCAAATGGTGTCTTAGCGGCACAAGTATTAGGCTTTGTCGGCACTGATGATAAAGGTCTTGATGGTCTAGAAATGGTTCTTGATGACGAATTAAAGGGGGGCGTACAACAAGAAATTGTAGCTACTGATAATAAAGGGAATGCCATCTTTGGTTCCGTATTATCTAAATTTTTACCAGATAAGGGTAAAAGCGTAACCTTAACCATCGATGCAACAATTCAATTTATTGCAGAACGCGCTCTTGATAAGGCGATGGTTGATACAGGAGCTAAGCATGCCAGCGTTATCGTTATGGATCCAAAGAACGGTGAAATATTAGCGATGGCCAATCGTCCAAGTTATGATCCTAATAACTACAACCAAAGTGGTGAAGAGGCTTTCAAAAATATTGCGGTTACCAATTTATATGAACCAGGCTCTACATTCAAACCTATCATTGCATCTGCAGCTCTTGCAGCAGGCAAATGGAAGTTAGACACTGTGTATAACGATAAAGGGGCCTTCGCTGCCAATGGACATATCATTAGAAACTGGAATGGTGAGGGATATGGTCCTGTTCGTTTGCTAGATATTTTGAAGTACTCCATCAATACTGGTATGGCTGAAATTGGTACATTAACAGGTGCAGATATTCTCTCGAAATATATACGTGATTATGGCTTTGGCTCTGAAACAGGTATTGAATTGCCTGGTGAAGGAGCAGGTATTTTGTATAATCCAGAGGATATGAGTAAGCTAGACGTTGCGACTATGTCCATCGGTCAAGGTATTGCGGTTACACCATTACAAATGGTTCGCGCCTTTGGTGCACTTTCTAATGGTGGGGCTATGATGAAACCACATATCATCAAGTCTTATAGTAACTCTCAAGGCGATGTTACAAGTACGACTGAAACATCTGTTGTGGGACAACCAGTTCCGGCGGAAACCGCTAAAACCATTGTAGATATTCTAGAAAAAGAAGTATCCGAAGGTGGCGGTACAAAAGCGATGGTAGAAGGTTATCACTTCGGCGGTAAAACTGGTACGGCGCAAAAACTAGATACCAAACATGGCGGTTATCTCGACGGACAATACATTGCGTCCTTTATTGGCTTTGGCCCTGTAGAGGATCCAAAATTTGTAGTTCTTGTCGTTATTGATGACCCACAAAAGGGTTCTTATTATGGTAGTCAAATTGTAGCCCCTGTATTTAAGGACATCGTATCTCAACTTGTACGGTATTACCAAATGAGTCCGTATGTTAAAGAAAGTACACCAGTAGCTGTTAAAGCTGCTAATACATTACCTGAACCAAAACCGGGAAGTGATGGTTCTGTTACATTGCCTAACTTTACTGGTTTTACCTATGGTGAAGTGCGTGATTGGTTACATAAGGCGGGACTTGCCTTTAAACCGGATGGAACTGGTACGGCTACATCTCAAGATGAAAGTAGCGGTACAACTGTTCAGGCTGGTACAGCAATTACTGTTCATTTCCGTAGATAAAACGAATTCGGTCATAATTAGAAATTATAGACAGTTCGTTATATAATAGAATAAGAGACTTAGGTGCCTCTCCGGAGGCACCTTATTTTATAGATAGTTTGAATGAATGGAGATACTTATGATCGAATTACGCGGTAAAGCAGTAGCAGACGCTCACAAGGCGATTTTACAAGAAAAAGTTGCAGCAGTTGGCGACTCTGTAATTACTATGGCAGTATTACTCGTTGGTGAAGACCACGGTGCTCATATGTACGCTACATTTATGGAAAAGACAGCCAAGAACTTTGGCTATGGCTTTGTGTTAAAACAATTACCTGAAACGGCTACACAGGATGAAGTAGTTACAGCATTGCAAGAATTAAATAATGATGCGGCTGTTCATGGGATTTTACCGTTAATGCCGATGCCTAAACACATTGATACAGAGGCTCTTATCGATATGCTAGATCCTAAAAAAGATATCGATGGTCTAACTACGTATAATATTGGTCTTGTAACTGCCGGTAAAGGTGGCTTTGCCCCTTGTACTGCCAAGGCGTGCATGGCGATTTTAAACCACTATGATATTCCTGTAGAGGGTAAACATGTGGTAGTAATCGGTCGTAGCCAAGTGATTGGTAAGCCGGTAGCTCTTATGACACTTGGTGCACATGGTACGGTTACAATGTGCCATTCCAGAACCCCTGATTTGGCAGAACAAGTAAAACGTGGCGATATCGTTATTGCTGCAGCGGGTCGTGCTCATATGATTACAGCAGATATGATTAAGCCAGGTGCTGTTGTTATCGATGTAGGCATTAATGAACTAGAAGGTAAGACGGTAGGCGATGTTGATTATGAAGCGGTAAAAGATATTGCGTCTGCAATTACTCCAGTGCCTGGTGGTGTAGGCTCTGTAACGACTACTATGATGCTTGAAGCTGTATATGAGGCATACCATGCATGAGATGTCTATAGCAGAAGGTATACTTGATGTAGCCCTCGATACATTGCGCCAACACGATGCATCTGTGATTCATTCCGTTCAACTCGATTTGGGCCTTATGAGTGGAGTAGAGCCAGATTCTCTCCTATTTTGCTGGGAAGCCGTTACAAAGGGGACTGCAGCAGAAGGTTCGCGTATAGAAATTAATACGATTCCTATTGAAGGAAAGTGCTTGGATTGTGATAAAACATTTCCTGTAGAAAATTATAAGTTTATCTGTCCCTATTGTGACAGTCATTTCGTACAAACCATTGGTGGCCGCGAACTACAAGTGACCTCCATGGATATCGATTGATAGAAAGGTTAGGCATGCAAGTTCAAGTTAAAACTAATGTATTGGCAAAAAATGATGCCATTGCAGAGTCCTTACAACAGTTGTTTAAGGAAAAAAATATTTTTGTATTTAATCTATTAGGTTCTCCAGGGGCTGGTAAAACATCTCTATTGGAGGCAACTTTACATGATTTGAAAAAAGATTACCGCCTTGCTGTTATTGAAGGTGATTTATTTACTGCTAAGGATGCGGAACGGATTCATGAATTAGGCGTTCCTGTTATTCAAATCAATACAGTGGGAGGTTGCCATCTTGATGCACAAATGATTCAAGATGCACTAGGTGATTTAAATCTTGATGAACTCGATATGATCATTATCGAGAATGTAGGTAACCTTGTATGCCCTGCAGAATTTGAGATTGGTGAAAGCATGAAGGTAACTGTATTATCTGTTACTGAAGGTGA
>JAWERH010000060.1:0-6536 GCA_032482215.1 Veillonella sp.
AACAAGAAGCATAGGATTTGCTGTGTTCTGCTACTTTCACTAGATCTAAAGCTAGCCAAGTAGAATAGGTAGAAAATGGCTACATACGGATAATAGGTGTAGAAGAAACGCGTATCCTCTCGAAGCCCTAACAGAATCAAGACTAAATAGATATTAGCTAGAATGCCTGTAATAATGGACGCCTTAGGCAAGATGATACCGAATACAACAGTAAAAAATGAGTTTGGTGCTGGAGGACCTGCAGGATCCTCTTTGTAAGAACATACCATAGATAGACAAATGAACATATTAATGGATGCGAGTACCTTAAAAATGGTTTCTTCAAAGTTGAATGGTTGGTCCACGATGATGAAGAAGAACCATAAACTCATGATGATAACAATGTTATATAGCGTAGATGTAACAAGGGTGATGCCAATCCGTTTGATGCGGTTAATGATTTCACCGATGTAGTGTTCACCAGGCGATGTGAAATACAAGGTAATCATGGAGTACAGCCATAGGTACGATATATTTTCCGTAGCCAGTTCAATACCTCGCACATAGCCGTAGCTTTCGTGAATCATATAAAGGCCAACGCTGATTCCGATACTTACTAAGGTATATAAAATGGAAAACTTTCGAGCCCTTGTTATATAGCTTTGTAAAATAACGATAAAGAAATACAGTGAGTATAGCTTAATGTCGATTTCGGCAAACCAATCTTGTTCAATATACAACGGTGTACATGAAAATATGGCAATTAATGCCAGTAATATAGGCGACTGCGTTGCGTCCCGCAGCGATGACCATAAATGTTTAATGGCAAATTTCATAGATGTCTCTCCCTCTATAAATATAAATATAAATACCCCTCTTATTATTAGTATACCTGTTTTCTGGTGAAAGCCCTATGAGGTTTTACATGCTTTTAAATATCCTTTACAATAACACTAAGAACTAGTTTTCAAAGAAAAGAGGTTATCACATGGAATTCTCTTATTTTTTACCTGTAAATATCCAATTCGGTTGGAATAAAGTAGATAATGTTGCTGATTTTGCTGCACCGTACGGCAAGAAAGCACTTATTGTAACTGGTCGTACTAGTGCCAAAAAATCTGGTTTATATGACCGGGTGGTAGCAAAGCTTGATGCAGCTCATATCGGTCATGTATTGTTTGATCAAGTGGATGCCAATCCATTGACCACAACTGCCTTAGACGGCGCTGCGTTAGCTAAATCTGAAAGCTGTGATATGGTTATTGCTATCGGCGGTGGTTCCATCATGGACTGTGCCAAAGGAATTGCCTTTATGGCGGTGAATGAAGGCGATATTAACGACTATATTTTCAACCGTAAAACAAGTGATAATGCATTGCCTCTTATTGTTATTCCAACGACTTGTGGTACCGGCTCTGAAGGCAACGGTTTTGGTGTTCTTACTAATCCTGAAACAGGTGATAAGAAATCCTTACGCTGCAATGCTATTGTGCCAAAGGTTTCTATTGTAGATCCTGCTGTAATGGGTACAATGCCACCTCATGTATTGGCATCTGTAGGCTTTGATGCACTATGCCACAACATCGAGGCTTATACCTCTAAAACAGCACAACCTTTCACCGATGCGTTAGCTCATTATGCTGTAACCTTATTAGCACAATACCTTGTACCACTATATAAACATGTGAAAGCAACGGCGGAAGGCAAATCAGCTGTTCTCAACGAAATTCAACTTACAAAAGCTTGGGAGTCCGTTACATTAGCTAGCACAATTGGGGGCATGGTTATTAATACAGCTGGTGTAACATTAGCACATGGTATGGAACATCCAGCCAGTGGCCTTAAAGATATTACCCATGGTGTAGGCCTTGCTATTATTGAACCTGTTGCAGTGGAATATACATGGAGTGCAAACCCTGATAAATTTAGTGCCTTAGCTCGGATATTTAACCACGGAGATGGTTCCGAACTAGGCGAAGCATTACGCCTAATCGTCCATGACCTAGACCTTACTACAAACCTTACAGAATTAGGCTTTACGAAAAAAGACATTCCATGGCTCGTAGATAATGTATACGTTGTAGCTACAGGCAATATAGCTAATACAATAGCTAAAATAAGCCGTGAAGATATTGAAGCGTTGTATAAGAAAATGTTCTAAGTGTTGTCATAATAGGAGAGAGTTTTGTTCGAAGGATTTTATGGTCTATTAACGGTTATGCTATGCGTGTTGTTTGCAATTGTGGTAGTGCTATTTAATATAGCGCCTATTACATATATTGTTTTTAGTATAGCCATAGTATCGAGTATATTTCTACAATATAGGCGCTTTAAGAAACAGTCCATATCTGAAAAAAGGCACACTCAGTTGGCTTGGTGTTTGTATATTGCCTTTACCCTCAGCTTTTCTTGGTTAGTAAGCGATTGGTTTAGGTACGACTTAAAAACAAGCATTGAGCAATTTGATTCCTTCGAGTATAGTACCATGGATTGGACTCAAGGGTGGCCTAATAGTGGAGAACTACCAGAGGGGTTAAAACGACCAGGAAAACTTCCCGACGGTATTTATAGAGCGTCTGCTTTTCGTAGTAGTTTAGCTTGGGCTAATGCATATCCAGAGAGATATACTGTACTTGAGGGGGACCCTAAAGTAATTGCACAATATGAGGCAATAGCAAAGCAAAATGCAGCCTATACAGCGCAAATTGATGCGGATGGTGTATTGCGTGATTTAGATACTGGGGAGAAAAAGCGTTTTATATCTCACCCTAATAGCTATAATATTGTAGAGAGTATAGAAGAAGAATCCCTTAATTTGCCAGAACGGACTTTTATTGAGTGTGCACCTCGAAAAGAAACAAAAACAGTAGTCAAGGATACATATAATTCTACTCGAAATCATAGATTATATGTGTTTGTAGATGATGGGAATACTAAAAGACCTCATTTTGTGGAATTGTTAATTAGTAATGATGGGACACGGGCTGTGTTTTATCAATCTAAGTAATTTGAGTAGGTATTGTTGTGGAGATCGTAAATGCAACGGTGTTTAATTTACTTAAAGAAATTGTTTTTTTCTAATCCTTATAGAAAGAGTATATGGTTTTTTATAATTCTTTGGGTATTAACATTTTTCTTCTCAGATTATATCTCGTATTCTGGGGTGTACTATCTGATTTTATTAATCGCCACGATTGTATTATTGCTTGAAAAATGTAGAGTTATTGATAGTGAGAAAACTGTACGTAAAAGATTTTTATCATATTTTTATGTTATCTTTTTTCTGTGTATGCTTCCTACATTAGCTGTTACTTTAGTATTTTCTGCTGTAGGAATAGCCCATTATGATACTCAACGGTGGCACTCTACATGGCCTTCATCTAAGGCGGGGTATATTCCGTCTCCATTACAAGCACCTAAGTTTTTACCTGAGAGTTTGAAAGTGATTTCTTCTGCTGAAGTAATTGGAATGGGAGGGAATCAAAGCTGTTTAGTATTAGATGGTGATAAAGCAACGATTTCAAGGTATGAGGAAACTGTTAAATCTAATGCTTGGTATTCGTTTATAAATGGCAGGGATAAAGATACTACAGTTGAAGTACTTAATTCGTTTACATATCCAAAAGATAAAAATGTATTGGTTAGTGACATAAAGAATTATTATGAGATTATCACTATTCAACGACAAAACTGGAAATTATTTCCCTGGTTAATTGATGGCAGCCAGAGTGTCGGTGATGATCCTAATGAAGATTTTTATTATAGCACTCGAGTATCAGCTGAGAAATATGTAGTATATGTTGTTTACCATAACTTTGATCATGACCAGCCAAGAGTGATTTACTTTATGTTTAATCCGGAACGAACGCGAATGATTACTGTAGATATAGATATGTATCATTAGAGTTGGGCAGAGTTTGTATATAAAATTTGGAACAAAGGGGCTGTTTTGTTACAGCCCCTTTGATGATTCTACAAGTATTAAAAGGTACAATACTAGTAGAGATTGAAGTTGATTGTAGTGGTTGTTATAAAGCTAAGGAGTTGTATTGTGAAAAGAATATATTCATACATTGCTGCACTGTTAATGCTAAGTCTTATGGCTTCACAAGTACATGCAAAAGAGCAGGTTACTCAAAGTGATATTTCTGGTAGTGCTAAAGAGAAGTGCGTTAGTAGTGAACAAACTAATGATAAGATTGAAGCTGATTTACAAAGACATTTGGAAAGAATGAAGGCAGAGGACATAGCTAAGGGGTATTTACGTGAAGAAAAAACGTATGCTGAAGAAGTTAGTTTAGTTCGGGGCAGATTGTATCATTCAACGGATAAGCTCATTCATGATGAGAAAAAGACTACTCTTTTATCGTATCCTGTGGGAAGGAAGGTTCCTTGTAAGAAGAGTTTAAAGGATATAGATTCATATACAGACACAATTACTCGTAAAGGCATGACATTCCGCATTCCAAAAGGTGCAGAGTTGAAGATGTTCTATATGTTAGATAACAATATTTTTATAGTGTATGAGATAGGAGATATTTGGTATTCTATTCAGATTATTCCTTTAGATGTAGATCATCCTGATAGTAAAGATATAGAAAATAAGGTGCTTGTAGATAAAGAGTATAATTTTTATCACACATTGCAAGTATATTGGCGTATGTGGGGAATCTTTGATGATTTACAAAATCCTACTTATTCAGCGGTATGGAATAATGGCTTGCCTGGAATGTTAGTGGATTCATACAATCCAGATAAGAAATCTAATTTACTATTTGCTGCATATGATGGACGGTATGCTGTATTTAATCAGCTTGTATATAATCCAAGTACGAGTCCTTTTACTCATGAGCAGTTAAGAAATACAATTGAATATTTTGATTCTAATAACAATCCAGAGTTTAAGGCTAAAAAGCATAGATTATTCCCTGATGAGAGGATAATTCGTATATATGAGTACTAGTACAAAACCTATATTACTAATTATATAATTTGTGTTATACTTTTATATAGAAAAATATCGAATTAATAGAAGGCTAGTTGGCATATTCTTTGCAGGCTAGAGATTAGAATGAAAGATAAGTCAGTATTACCAATTGAGGAACAATTAAATAGATTTCTTCAACCAAAATGCCTAATCCCTGGTGGCCTAGGCTTGTGGGAGGATTATTTCCGAAAGATTTGTACTGCTTGGGGCGAGATTAGTGGTGAAATTCGACCTCAGCATATCATATTTTCTGCTGATAATGGTTGTAATATGGAAGGCTATGTAGGTTATAACTATGAGGTAACGCAAAAGCAGTCGCGTAATATGCTCTTGGGTCGTTCGTCGGCTACACAGTTTTGTAACTTTAACAACATTCCTTATGAAGTTGTGGATGTAGGAATTGCCTCAGATGATGGTATCGGAGTGGATCGCAAGGTCGCAAAGGGGACAAAGAATATATTAAACCACCCTGCTATGACTGAGGATGAATTTAATAGTGCCTTTCAAGCTGGCTATGAACGAGTTGAACATTATGTAAAGCAAGGGATAAATCTTTTTTCCTTTGGTGAAATGGGACTTGGTAATACGACGACTTCTGCCTGTGTGTTGTCTGCCTTAACTGGAGCTGATCCCACTGAAACAGTAGGACCTGGTTCTTGGCCGAATAAACCAGATTTGATGAAACGAAAAATTGATTTTGTGCGCGCTGTATTAGATAAGCATAAGGCTAGTATTGTTTCTGATAGTGAAGTTGAAAGAGTTCGTAAAATTGTAGCCCATGTAGGGGGCTTTGATATTGCTGCTATTCTTGGGGCTATGCTGTCTTGTGTTGAGTTTAAAAAGCCTTTTGTCATTGATGGCTTTATTACAGCTGTAGCGGCAGCTTGTGCGGTACATATGAACGAGCGCATTACAGACTATGCATTGCCGTCACATCATTCCCGCGAAAAAGGCACAGAGCTAGCTTTAGCAGAGGTAGATATTACACAAGACATGGTTCCTATTCAAGCCCACATGTCGATGGGGGAAGGGACAGGAGCTATCAACGACACAGCATATGTTTGTAAATGTAGGGACCTTTGCAGATTTGATGAAATTATAAGGAGAAAGAATGAAAATAAATAAATACTTTGATATACATTTTGAGCGCGCTGATGATGCAACTATCTCTAAAAGGTTGATAGGTGGGGCTAAGATTAAGGGACCTGCGTTGGTTACCCTGATTCTCTCCATATTTATCGCCTCTATTGGGTTGAATATGAATAGTACGGCAGTTGTTATTGGTGCTATGCTTATATCACCGTTGATGGGACCTATTTTAGCAACTGGTTTTGGCTTTGCTACGCTTAATTTTACAGTTGTAAAAAGCGGTATTTTAAGATTGTCCTTACAGGTTACGATTGCTGTTTTGGCATCTGCTTTATATTTTTATATTTCTCCCGTTCAGGCGGCTACATCTGAACTATTAGCACGTACAGAACCGAATATTTTTGATGTATTCATTGCTATATTTGGTGGGTTAGCTGGGATTATTGGGCAAACGCGTAAGACCTTAGATAATGTTATACCA
>JAWERH010000061.1:0-5620 GCA_032482215.1 Veillonella sp.
TATTTTGGAGGTGTCTATGACAGAAGTACCTAGAGTCTTAACAATTCAAGACATGAGCTCCATCGGCCGTTGTGCCCTAACCGTTATGATTCCAATCATCAGCGCTATGCGTTGCCAAGCGGTTCCATTGGCAACAGCTGTATTGAGTAATCACTTAGAATATCCACACTACGAGTTTGTAGATTTATCGGCACATATGAGAGATTTTATGGACTGCTGGGATAAAAACGAAATCGACTTTCACGCTATTGTAAGTGGTTTTTTAGCATCGCCAGAACAAATTCATCTCGTGGAAGAAGCCATCGATCGATTTGGCAATAATGGGCAAATGATTATCGTCGATCCTGCTATGGCAGATGATGGTCGTCTCTATTCTATTTATACACCTGATATGGTAGTAGCTATGCGCCAACTTGTTTCCAAGGCTCATATTGTAAAGCCTAATTACACGGAGGCTTGTTTCTTATTAGATATTCCATTTTCTACAGATCCTATTAGCGATGATGAATTGCGTGATCGTTGCAAAAGGCTGTACCAAATGGGGCCTGACATGGTTATCATGACCAGCGTACCATCGGAAACGCATGCGGTTATCGCTGTCTATGATGGGCCAACTGATTATTTAAAAACTTATGATATTCCTCTTATCCCTGTGAAAGCTACAGGAACTGGGGATATCTTTACTGCTGTATTATCCGGTGCAGTAATGAGGGGATATTCACCTTATGATGCGGCAGAGTTAGCAATGAATTTTACTACCAAGGCGATTCAAGCCACAGTGGATACTGTAAAATCAATGAAACAAGGTGTAGCCTTTGAGCTAGTCTTGCCAGAATTAACTCAACTATAAGCTATAAATAAAGGGGATCTTATGGATTTACTCTATGTTGTATTACGAACACTACTCATATGTACTGTCGGTTTACTCATTGCATTTCAAGGTCGACGTATGGGATTATCGATTTTTAATCTAACGGGACGGTTAAATCGACTACAATTTATCATATGCTTCATTGTTTTAATGATTTTATTCCACATCGTTCACTACATTGATGATGTATTCTTGGACTTTGTTGTTTCTTTACCAGCCTATTGGTTTACAAGGGTTGTTATATGGATTTTATTAGCATCCTTATTCCCATTATCCTGCATCTTATTTGGCCGTCGTATTCATGATATCGGCTTTAATGCTTGGGCAGGGATTCTATGGTCGGTAATCATCATTTTCATCAACACCTATTCTGCTGTATCGCCATTCAATTACTTGCTTGAACTTTTCGTATGGCTCATAGGCTTCCTCTTTTGGGTTTTACCGGGACAACCGGAACCAAATCAATATGGGAATCCTCCATTTATGTCTGTGAATAGACCAACTTATGAGTCAATGCAACCGTCCATATCTCATAGGGAAAAAGAAATCCGCAAAACGGTGCGTAAACGACGTAAAAAACGATAACAAATTAATAAATAAAAAACGTATCTCTTCATAAAGAGATACGTTTTTTATTTATCACATGTCTTATTATATATAGTTCTTTATTACCTTAATAACTATACCATAATAATTTAAAAGAGTTTCAACCTGATTCTTTACAAACTTAAGTCAATAATATCAACTCTATTATAGTGCAAAGGATATAAGCAATGATAAACTTAACCTTTTGTTTGCGCGCTCTATCATCATCAGAAATCTTAAGTCTATTTTCTAGGAAGCGCTTATCCCGGATTTGCAACAATAAACGTTTAATACGTTCTTGACCTTCAGCGGCATTACACTCGCCGCTATCAGAGGTCAAGGTAGCTTGCTGCATGAAGATGCGCCGATGGAGCTTGCGCATTTGAATCTTGATATTGTTATGAACAAACGCACTTTGCCACTGTTTTCTAGAGTCAAAATACATATATAAATATCGTGGTGTATTCATTAGTAGTAAAGAAAGAATAAAAATCCCCAAAGATATTAAGAAATATGTAGAGAATGAAAACTCTAGTGTTTCAGTTGGTAAGTAATGATGCGCAAAGATAAAGGTAAGCCATACACCGATCGGCATCAAGAGCACTGCCGCAATATCAATGGATCGAAGCCAACTAGTACGAATTGGAACATCTGGCACCGTAAATGTATCTACTGGATCATGAAATGCATAATAATCTATTTGCAATACCGATTGACTAGTTTGAGGATTAGCTAAAAGTACAGGGCCTACACTCCCTATGGAGCGTTCTGGCAAAGGTATAAACTTTTTAAGTTGCGTATTGGGTATTAAATCAAAGCGAATAATACCTTTTTTTTCAAAGCGTACGGTAGATCCCTTTTCGCCTAATGCAATAGGATTAAAAAAGATGCCAAAAAGACTAAGGAACCAGTTACCTAGTAAGTGTAAGATGGAATTTAAAATAAATCCACCCGTATCTAAATTCTCTGTATCGAGCCGAATTGCAAAGGATGATGAGTAATCATCAAACCATAAGTCTTCTAAAGTAAATTCAGCGGTAATCACATTCCCCCATTTAGTAATAATAGATAGGAATATTTGATTATTTGGTTCAAACTCAAAAGTTATAGAATAAAAGAACTTATGATTCCGAAGAGCAGCACGCAACATGCGATTAACCACGTCTTCTTCTATAGATAACAAACGATGATCAAATAAATCTTGTTCTAAAGGTACTTGTTGAACAGGGCTTACCTTTTTCACCGTCGTATCACTATCAGATAATGCTTCATCCACCAATGCTCGTAATTTGGTGAAGATTTTAGTCATAATCCCTCCAAGGGTAAAAAACAGCTTTTGATATACAAATTATACCATATATTGCATGATTTATCGATAAAAGACTACTACATATACTATTAAATATAGGTATACATAAAGCCCCTTTTACATAGTAAAAGGGGCTTTATTACTGCAGTTTAACATTCAGACTATTATAATTTAGTATTTATAATAGATAGTTTAATTGATATTTATTTTTATTGAATACTTGCCATGGATAGATAACAATATTCATAGAAGTGACCACGAAGGGCAATTAATTCTTCGTAAGTTCCATCTTCTATAATTTGACCTTTATCCATAAATAAGATACGGTCCATATGCTCTAATCCTTCTAACTGATGTGTAATATATAAGCATGTTTTATCCTGTACATATTCCATCAAATCACGATGTAGAGCCTTCCTCGTTACTTGGTCTAAACCTTCTAATGGTTCATCTAACAAAACAACTTGAGGTTTTCGCAAGAATAGTCGAGCTAAAGCAACCCGTTGTCGTTCGCCACCACTTAGACCATGACCACCACTACCAACAATCGTATGAATACCATCTGGCAAGCGTTCCACTACAGAGCGCAACGAAGCACGATCAATAGCATACTCTAAATCAGCTTCTGAGGCATCCGGTCTTGCTAGTCGAATATTATCTTCAAAGGACGCATGGAAAATATAAGTATCTTGCGTTATCGTGCCTAAAGCATTACGCCATGTATCGATAGAAATATCCTTTAACTCTACATCACCAACATGGATTGAGCCACTGTAGTCATATAATCGCTCAAGCATATTAAACAATGTAGTCTTACCAGATCCACTAGCGCCAACAATAGCAATCGATTGACCTTGTTTAATGTCTAATCTAAGATGTTCATAAATACGACGATGTGCATCATAACCAAAGGATACATCAGAAAATGTAATCTCTCGATTAGCATTAAATGGTTTTGGTGCGTTTGGTTCTACTACTGGAATTGGCTCATGTGCAAGTGCTGTGAGACGACTCGTAGCCACTTTACTTTCAGCACCATGATGAACGGCAGCGATCATAGGTTGTAAGGCCTCAAACCAAGCTTGTGTACCAATAGCAGCAACTGCTACCATAACACTGGCCCAATCTCCGGTCAACGCATTGGCTGCCAATATGGCTACAATAACAACTGTAATTTGGACTCCACCTAGGAACAGCGTATTGCCTAAGTTCATGCCGCGCTCAATAACACCCTTATTAGCATCCACAGTACTCATCATATGTTGAATACGATCGTATACTAACTGTTCATTGCCGTAGCTAATGACATCCTCCAAGCTATCCATGGTATCACTTAATAAGGATTTATATTCCCCTTGTTGAGGTCCAATCGCCGTCAACGATTGTTTGTTATGAGCATATACAACTAAAGGCAAAACTAGCCCTAATATAAAGGCTGCTAAAACTATAGGCGCAACCAAACTATTATCAATCGTAGACACACCATAGGCAACTAAAATAGTTAAAGCAATGGCTGCTGCAGGCGGAATCAACGTACGCAAGTAGAAAAATTGTAGTACCTCTATATCCCCCATAATGCGGCCTAGCATATCCCCTGCACCAAAACGTTTAAGAATAGCCGGCGCCAATGGTTCTAAATGAGCATAAAACCATACACGCAAACCATACAGACCTTGGAACGCCATACGATGAGATGTATACCGTTCAAAATAACGACATACAGCACGACTAACACCAAAGAAGCGGACGCCCACAATAGCAAGGCTCAAATAAGTAAGTCCCGGTTGCAATGCAGCTGATGCCAATAACCACGCAGATACAGTTAATAAGCCCACATTCATAAATACCGTTAAGAATGTAAAAATCAAAGCTAATACTAACGACCACTTTGCAGGGCTCAGCACAGTAAATAATAATTTCCATCCTTGTATGCCCAGCTTAAAAGTTGAAACCTCAGGAGTCTGTATTGTATCTTGCCCCAATACGTAAGCATCTTGATTATCTACCCGAATTAAATTATCAATTTCTTCTCTATGTTCTAAGCTAAATGACTTTTCTGTTTTTAATTGTTCTTCGATAGTTGAAGAAAATTCACCTAAACCAGAGGTAACAAGGTCCTTAAAATAACCATCTACTGAGAGAAGCTTCGCATAAGAACCTTGTTGAATAATACGTCCATGTTTCAAAACGTATAGTGTAGATGCCCAATGCATCGTTTGTAGACGATGACCAATGATAATGACGATTTTATTATCCATCAAACGTTTGATAGCACTGCTTATAATAGCTTCTGTTTTTACATCAAGATGTGCCGTCACCTCATCGAGAATTAACACTTGTCCCTTTCGCAAAAATGCACGTACTAAGGCAACCCGTTGACGTTCGCCACCACTGTATCTAGTCCATCTTGTTGTCTATTGATCACATCTAGTAGCTGTACCTCTTTACAAGCTTCTATAATCTCTTCATCACTTACATTCATCCCAAAGGATAATACGTCACGCAAAGTTCCTTTCATAATATGTGGATGTTGAGATACATAGGTAATTTGTTGGCGCCACCACTCAATATCGATGTCACATAGATCAAAACCATCTATAGTAACACTGCCTTTAGGAGCAGTTAAAAATCCCCCAATAATATGGGCAATTGTAGATTTCCCTGCCCCACTTTCACCAACAAGCATGATCGGAGAATTACGTTTAGCCTCTAATGAAATATGTTGTACACCATTTTCACTATCTTCATAGGTAAAAGTTAAATCCTTAATTTCAATTGCTTGTACCTTACCTTTAAGTTGAGATTGACCACCTATAGGCAACGATGGCTGGCGATTCATAAACTCTTCGTATTTT
>JAWERH010000062.1:0-1895 GCA_032482215.1 Veillonella sp.
GATAATGATTGGGTAGAAGCTTTCAATAAAAACGGTATCGTTGCAGCTCGTGCTGTAGTTTCCCCACGTATTCCTCGCGGTATTTCCTATATGCACCATTCCCAAGACCGTCATATTAACGTTCCTGGTGCGAAGGTTAAGAAACAACGTGGTGGTACGCATAATGCACCAACTCATATTCACATGAAACCGACACACATGATCGGCGGTTATGGCCAATTGAGCTATGGCTTTAACTACTATGGCCCAACTGGTAACCAACGTGATATGACAATTGTGGCTCGTAAAATGAAGGAGGTAGATTGGCTTGAAGATTAAGGCTCAAGTATCTATGGTCCTAAATTTGGATAAGTGTTTGGGTTGTCATACATGCTCTATCACTTGTAAAAATACATGGACGAACCGCGAAGGCGCGGAATATATGTACTTCAATAACGTGGAAACTCGCCCAGGCGTAGGTTACCCACGTCATTGGGAAGACCAAGAAAAATGGAAAGGCGGCTGGACATTAGATAACTCTGGCAAATTAGCTCTTTCTACAGGTTCTAAAACAAACCGTTTGATGAAATTATTCTTCCATCCTGAACAACCAGAATTGAAAGATTATTTTGAACCTTGGACATATGACTATGAAACATTGATTCATGGTGGTCGTAAAAACAACCAACCAGTTGCTCGTCCTCGTTCCCTTGTGACTAAACAAAAAATGGAAGTTACTTGGGGTCCTAACTGGGATGATGATTTAGCAGGTGGTCAACATGCTCGTTCTGATGTGAACTTAACTAAGATGGGCCAAGATATCGTATTTGATTACGAAGAAGTATTCATGCGTTATTTGCCTCGTCTTTGTAACCACTGCTTGAACCCTGCATGCGTAGCTGCATGTCCATCCGGCGCGATTTATAAACGCGACGAAGATGGTGTGGTTCTCGTATCTCAAGATGTATGCCGCGGTTGGAGACATTGTGTTCCATCTTGTCCATACAAAAAAATCTTCTATAACTGGGAAACTAATAAAGCTGAAAAATGCGTATTCTGTTACCCACGCTTAGAAAATGGCTTGCCTCAAATCTGTGCTGAAACTTGTGTAGGCCGTATGCGCTATGTTGGCGTTGTATTCTACGATATGGATAAAGTAGAAGCTATGGCAGCTACAAAAAATGAACAAGATATTTACGAAAATACATTAGATTTGATTTTGGACCCTCATGATCCAGAGGTTATCAAAGCGGCTCGTGCTGAAGGCATCTCCGAAGCATGGATTAAAGCAGCTCAAAAATCTCCTGTATACAAACTTGTAAAAGAGTGGGGCGTGGCATTGCCATTGCATCCTGAGTATCGCACATTGCCAATGGTTTGGTATGTACCACCACTCAGCCCAATCTTGCAACGTGTAACATCTGATGTATACTTGCCAGATGCACATGAAATGCGCGTACCTGTACAATACCTTGCTAACTTGTTTACAGCAGGTAATACAGAAATCTTAGCTCGTACATTGCAACGTGTTCTCGACATGCGTGAATATATGCGTCGTCGTGAAACAGGTGACGGTCCTATTGAACACAAAGTTGATTTAACAGAGGATCAAATGTACGGTATGTACAAATTGTTGGCATTGTCCAAATACAATGATCGCTTTGTTATTCCATCTGACGTAAAAGTATCTCGCGAAGGTCGCCTAGAAATGCAACATAATCGCGGATTTGCTTGCCCTACAGGGGGATGTCAATAATGAAGGATGCTCAGAAAATCGCTCTTATTGCGTCATTTCTTCTACGCTATCCTGATGAACAATGGTATAACGAACTACCTGAATGGAGAGAGGACGCCCAATCCGTTGGGCATCCTCAACTTCGCCAAGGTTTATTAGAATTCTTCGACTATGTAGAGGA
>JAWERH010000062.1:1945-11181 GCA_032482215.1 Veillonella sp.
CCAAAAGAAATGCCAGACTATATTCCAGCACTTCTTGAATTATGTGCCGTTATCGATGATGAAAAAGCAAAAGAAATTTACGACTATTGTAAGCCAAAATTGGAATACATTAGAGAACGCTTCATTGAGGCTAAATTGCCTTATGCATTCTTGTTTGATATTATCTTGTCTGTTGCAAATGGATTGGAGGACGGTGCACGATGAATCTATTCCTTTGGGGCGCTTTGCCTTACATCGCATTCACCTTCTTAATCGTAGGTACTTTGGTTCGTTTCTTCTACTTTGAAAGAAACTGGACTACAAAATCGAGTCAATTTTTAGAGAAAAAACAATTGCGCATTGCCAATCCATTGTTCCACTTTGGCTTGCTTAATGACCATTTGTACCATGAAGGTGCTTTATACATGGGTGCTGTAGCTGGTATTATCTTTATCGTAGGCTTCTTGCTTTTGATGAAACGTCGCTTTACTGTGCCTGCTATGAAAGTTAACACATCTGGTCTTGATAAATGGTTATATTTGTTCTTAACATTAGCCATTTTCAGTGGTATGGCTGGTACATTACTTAATGCATCTGGTTTCTTTGATTACCGCGTATCTATCGGTCCTTGGTTCCGTAGCTTACTATCCTTTATGCCTGATCCATCCTTGATGGAAGGCGTACCATTCATGTTTAAATTCCATATGTTAGCTTGGATGGTGGTAGCTATTATCTTCCCATTCAGCCGTTTGGTACACTGCTTGAGTGTTCCACTCAACTACTTAACACGTCCGTTCATTGTATATCGTAAACGAGACGAAAAATAATTAGGATGATGATTGATTTGTATGCCTTTCATGATATGACAAATTAATCGTAGCCCCTTGTAATAGTGAAAGCTGATGCTCACTACTACAAGGGGCTTTTATTTATTAATTTTTGTTAGAGTAGTTTAGATAACATAACTTAACATGACATAACATAACATGACATAACATAAGATAATATTATTTCTGATTGAGTTACTTATTTTACGAAAACACTTCGGAGTTGTTTATATAGTTAGAATGAAAGACTAAATTAGAATTATTCTTATAATAGATACTACCTATCTAATAAAAGTAATCTACAAATTTCAATTTAAATGATAAAATATATTAAGTAAAATTGGTATTTCAGGAATTATGTTTGAGAGGTATACAATGAATCAAGTGGAAACGAAACAGTATAAGAGTATTTACCATATCTTCATATGGATTGCAGTATTCTCCTTAATTATGATCGGTTTGCTGGAGTGGGGGTACATTGAGAGTGGTCGTGCCTTTGGTAACTATAAAGTTTATACTGGCCTTGTACCTTGGTGCGCGTGGATTGTGATGACTTATTTGGCAACTCGTCCTAAATGGTTTACTAGTCGTTATAACTTAGGTGAAATGTTTAAGGTTCACCGTGCATTAGGTATTGCATCTGTAGCGGTTATTGCGTTCCATTTATATCTCTATTTTGGTAAAGCTGCTAAATCCGTTCTCGGTTGGTGGGGTGGCTATGTGGCCCTTACTTCCTTCGGTATTGGTACAATCTCTGGCCTTGCGTTCTTAACTCCAAAACTTAGAAAAGTAACTGCATCTAGCCGTAATATTGGTATTTGGTTGCACCGTTTCAACTTAGTTGCATTAGTTGCTGCAGATATTCATATCCATGGCTTTACAAGAATTTCCAAAATGGTACCATTCCTTCAAGTGTTTGATATCATTACATATGGTCTTGTGATTTATTGCATCTACTTGATGTTTAAAAAGAAATAATATGAATTGCTAAAGTCCCTTCTGTATAGTACAGAAGGGACTTTTTTAGTTATATTTTTATTTTCCAAGAAATAAAATATTCTATATTATCAGTTTGATACATAATTGATTGTGAGATTGATATACATTCTCTCTTTACTGACCTGATGAAAATTGCTATTATCTGTATGTTAAATATGATAATGATAATTATAGTCATATAATTCATTGTTTCTTCATTTTTTATTAATCATTATTTATTGTGTGAGGTTTATTATGATTAAACGTAAAATGACCAGTGCTTTTGCAGTGGCAGCCATGATGGGTGTGGCTACAGCGTTTGCTGTTAATCCATTTTCCGATGTTCCGTCCGATAGCTGGGCATATCAAGCAGTAGATCAATTGGCTACAGCTGGTATTATCAATGGTTATCCTGATGGTACTTTTAAAGGCCAAAATAATATTACTCGTTACGAAATGGCTCAAATGATTGCGAAAGGCATGGCTAATCAAGATCGTGCTAATGCAGAACAACAAGCTATGTTGAACCGCTTGGCCGACGAATTTTCCAATGAATTGAATACACTTGGTGTGCGTGTAGCTAAATTGGAAGACCGTGTAGGCAATGTAAAGGTTACTGGTGATGCTCGTATCAACTACATCGGTAAAGAGGGGATCGATGGTTATGATTACGAAGATAAACTTACAGCCCGTGTACGTTTAGGCTTAGATGCAAAGGTTAATAAAAATACATCTGTAAAAGCTCGTATTACAACAGGCTCTATTGAACTAGGTGATAGTTCTAAAGATGCTCAAGCTAATTGGGATTTAGCATATGTAGAGCATAAATTCGGTAAAAATGTTGTAGTTGATGCTGGTCGTTATACCCAAAAATTTGGTGGTGGCTTGATTTATAGCTCTAACTTTGATGGTGTAGGCGCTACAGCGAAGCTAGGTGATAAAGTTACATTAAATGGTGCATATGGTTATATGACAGCAGGCCGTTTTGCTAAGACTAGCAGAGAAGATAACGGTGATGTAGGTCTTATTAATGCCCATGTAGCTGTTAATGATCGCTTTAGCTTTGGCGGTATGTTTGCTCATGTAGGTACAACAAATGTACGTATGGGTAATGGCAAGAAAAATAACGAATTCGATAATGTATATGGCTTTAATGCTAAATATAATGTTGGTAAATTCGGTATTGATGGCGAGTGGGTAAAAGCATCTGGCTTGAGTGATTCCGATGTTTGGAACGTAGGCGTTAAATGGGGCGATTATAAAATTAACAAGAAAAACTCTTGGGATATCCGCTTAGATTACTTTGATCAAGCTAAAAATGCACCTGTATTTAAAACGCAAAAATATGAATCTAATGATTTGTTGAAGAAAACACGGTATGAAGGTTATAAAGCATGGCAATTAGGTGCATCTTACGCACCAGAGAAAAATATTGGTATTAATGCATACTATGGTTTCCATGCGAAAACACAAGATGGTAACCGTGTAAATGATTACTACCGTGCAGACCTTAACTTCAAATTCTAGTTCTAATTTTAGGATGGATCTGGATTTAATAACTAATTAGTTTTAAGTTCTAAGTAGAATGCTATGTGGATTGAAATTGTTAGCATGCTACATTAGGCCAACTAGATATATACTGGTAGTTTGTATAAGAAATAGTGAGGTTTATATGGCAGAAGTAGTAAAAAAACAGTTTAAGAGTAAATACCATATTTTAATATGGATTGCGGTTTTATCCCTAATATTTATGGGAATGGTAGAATATGGTTATGTAACAGGCGGTAGATCATTTGGTAACTGGAAGGTTCACTTAGGTCTTATTCCTTATGTTGCATGGCTTGTATTAACATATATTGCAACAAAACCAAAATGGTTTATCAAACGATATAATCCAAAAGAAATGTTTGAAGTTCATCGCATCGTAGGTATCGTTAGTGTTGTTCTTGTATGTGTACATTGGTATGTATACTTCTTGAAAGCATTGAAGTCCTTCTTAGGATTCTGGGGCGGTTATATCTCCCTTGGAGCCATGTTTATTGCTCTTATCTTTGCCGTATTGTACTTAACGCCTTGGGTAGGCAATATGGCAAAATCTGTATCTCGTAAAAAAGCAATCTGGATTCATCGTTTGAACCTTATTGCTATCATTGCAGCAAATATTCATGTTCATGGTTTTGGACGTTTGTCTAAAATGGTACCATTCTTACCTGTATTTGATGTAGTGACGTATGCACTTGTTATTTACTACATCTATTGGATGTTCAAACAAAAATAAATGATGTATACGTACTTTTATTCTTATAAAAGTCGTATAATCATAGAACTAAAAAGAGACCATCTCTACCCTTTATATGTGGAAGAGATGGTCTTTTTTTATTCTTTACGATACAATAGGAGTATACGTATATACTTTACGGATTTGTGTAAGTATATGCTGTTTGTTATTGTGAGGGTTAGGGTAAATTAGTATTATAAACATTTATTATGTTTTAGCTTATTTTTAGACATTATTAATATGTATATATTACCTTTCTAGATAATCTCAAATAAGAAAGAAGGGCATTATGGATTCTTCTTGGAAACGAATTATATACCTAATCTGTACCATACAGGTTGGTGGCGGTATAACCATTATAGGGGTGGTTTCGTTTATTCCTTTGTTTTTGGCTGAGCTGGGACTTCATGATCAAGGACAGGCGGCTATGTGGGCAGGGATTGTATCTGGGGTTACGCCTTTAATGGTAGCACTTAGTGCACCTTATTGGTCTCGTAAGGCAAATCAATGGGGCCCTCGTAAGGTAATGATGCTCATTTTGTTTATTCTGATGATTACTGTTGGAGCTTGTGCTTTTACACAGACGCCAATGCAATTATTGATTCTACGTATTTTGCAAGGTGTTGTGGGTGGTTATGTGCCGATAGGATTAGCTATTATTGTGCTTATAACACCTGAGAATAAAGTGCCTTGGGCAATGGGCTTATACCAAGCGTCTATGGTTATGGGCCTCGTCTTTGGACCGCTCATGGGTGGCCTTGTGGCCGACTTCTTAGGTTATCGTGCACCATTTTTGGTATTTTCTGCATTGACTGGGATTTGTATGTTAGGGATTTATTTCTTAATGCCCAATTTACAGTTCAAACATAAGGTGGATGAAAGTGTATCAGAAATTTCGCTGATTAAATATTTTTTATCTATACCTCGTGTACGTCTCCTTGTAGGAATGCTATTCTTGTGTAATTTTGGTATTACAGGTATAGGTCCTATTTTACCGTTATATATTAAGCACTATATGCATATGACTGACGAGTTTGTGGCGACTATTGTTGGTATTATTATCTTCGGTGCTGGTGTATTCAGTGCCTTAGCATCCATTTCAATCGGTAAGGTAACACAACGATTGACCATGCCTCGTATTATCTTTACTGCTACATGGGCAGTGGGCTCCTTATTTATTTTGCAATACTTAATGCCTAGTATATGGGGACTAGGCATATTCCGTGCTATAGCCGGATTCTTTATGGGCTTTATTACGCCCCGTATCTAGCGTAGCTATGATGGGTAATGTATTAGGCCCTGTTATAAGTGGTGTTATTGCTCGCGCCTTTGGATATGGTGCTGTGTTCTGGTCTACGGCGACAATATTCTTTGTGGCGTCCTGGTTTGTATATCGTAATTTAGTTATGTCTCGTGAAAGCAGTTCATCATAGTGAATCTACTTTCAATGAAATATAATAGTTGTAGTTGTAGTTGTAGTTGTAGTTGTAGTTGTAGTTGTAGTTGTAGTTGTAGTTGTAGAGAAACATATTATGTGAGTAGCAAATACCAATGAGAGGGGTTGGTGTATGTTGTGTAGTGGGCTAGTAGATAGAGTAAGGCTACTAATTATAAGAGAGATGAGAGGTGTGTAGTTGATAATAATAGTTTTACTCAAGCTGCGACAGAGCAGTATGTGTCTCAATCTGCTATTTCACAACAAATTAAAGCCCTTGAAACGAGTTTAGGCGTGGAGCTGATGGTACGAGAAAAACGAAGCTTTCACCTAACACCAGCGGGGCAATATTTATATCGATCTGGTAAAAAATTACTAGAACGCTTTCACGCTATTAAGGTAGAAACAACCCGCATTGGTACAGATGCACGTGTTAGCTTACGAATTGGCTATTTAAATCGCTATAGTGGGATGGCTATGCAGCAAACGGTCATTCGCATGGCTAAACGCTATAAAAACCTAGATATCCGCATGTATAGTGGCAGCCATGAGGAACTATATGGCATGTTAGATGATCGTCGTGTGGATGTAATATTTAATGATCAGTGGCAGATTTTATCTGATGATTATGAAAGTTATTTGATTGATAAGGCGATCACCATAATTGAGGTGCCACAAGGTTATACAAAGGAAGGTAGCGTCGAAATTAAAACTATTGATGACTTACCACTTATCTTAGTTTGCCGCGGTAAGTATACGCTAGCTGAGGAAGAACATTATCGTAAGGCCATTGGTTATGCCGGTGCCTTTGCATATGCTCGTACATTAGAGGAGGCGCGCTATTTAGTAGCAGGTCAACAAGGACTATTGCTGCTTGATCGTTTTAAATATTTAACTGACTCCATGCCAGGTATTGAGCGCAAGGTATTAACTAACCATGGTAAATCGATGGAGCGCAATTACTACTTTGTATCGCAACAAAATCAAAATAACACCTATGTAGAAGCCTTTAGAGAAATGTTTAAACAAGTTTTAGCAGAGTTTTAATGTATCAAAGACGGATTATGGAAAATAAATTTAATCGTCATATAACAAATAAACAATTACAATATAAAAGCCGTTAGCATATGCTAACGGCTTTACTGTCTATAGATTGCGGTATTAAAGTTATTTTAATTAAAATATTCTAAGAACATTGTGACTCCATCGATGAATAATTTTATGCCATAAATGACGAGTACTGCACCACAGAAGCGATTGATCCACGCCATATGGGTGATTTTTATTTTTTTAGCTAATAAATGCATGGTGGCAGCCAAGGCTCCAAACCACATTGGGGTCATAGCTAGGAAGCCTCCAAAGAAATAATAAATACCTTCTTCAGGTATATTAGCTTGAAAGGCGCCGAGCATCATAGTTGCATCAAGAACGGCTTGAGGATTCCCCCAGGATACAGCGATAGCGGATAGGATAATTTTACGAATTGGAATATTCGTATTTACATTGTGCATATCTGGTTCAGTTCTGAATATATTAAAGCCCATGTACACAATCAGTAGGCCCCCAAAAAGGAGTACGATAAGCTTTGTAAGCGGCCACATTTCAAGAATGGCGCCGATACCAAAGAAGGCTGCCGTACTGAGGCTCATATCAAATAGTGCCAATATGATAAGGGTCAATATGATACGACGTATAGGTTGTACCAATGCTGTGTTGATGATGAAGAGGTTTTGCATGCCAACAGGGGCAAATGTTGCGAGACCGACAAGAAGTCCTTGTAAGAAATACATGTTAACCCTCCTAACTATAGTATGATAAAGTACTAATAAGGTGAATAGTAGCACGAAACCCCTCCATTACTGGAGGGGTTATTACTATTCTAACTATATACAATTATATCATATTAAAATAGGTATGTATATTTCTTACCATAAACCAATCATATGTTGTGTAGCTAGGCTGACTGCTGTGATGGCAATCCAGCAACAAGCACCCAATGCAAGGGCAGAACCACCGGATTTTATCAATTTTACGATATTAGTATTAAGTAGGATAATGCTGTTGTAATAAGAGAACAAATCACAAAGTATAACACAAATTTAGGGAAGATTTTAGCGATGCTAACACTACCACCATCAGCTTGAGCCGCATTTTGTTTTGCTTTATATACTTGGTAACTAGCAAGGCCTAAACAAATCGGAATAATTGCAAGGGTACGTGTTAATTTAACGATTGTCGCATATTCTAGAACTTGTGTACCAGTGCCTTTCATGCTATCCCATACAGCAGCAGTAGCTGTTACAGAGGATGTATCGTTTACTGCAGTACCGGCAAATAGACCAAAGCCCATATTGGAAAGGCCAATGGCATCACCAAATGGAGGGAATACAAAAGCTGCTACTACATTGAAGAAGAATACAACGGAGATTGCTTGGGCAATATCTTGATCCTCTGCCTTGATGACTAATGGAGGAACCTACGCCGATAAGTACGGCTGTATTAGAGTCGATATGAGTGAGTCGATAGATAACATAGGACACGATTAAGGATGTAGCGATAGTTGAAATGATGACAGGTAATGAAATCCAACCTACATGTAAAATCTGTGTAATATTTAAGCCAAAGCCCAATAAAATAACGGCCCATTGTAAAATCTTTTTGGATGTAAATCCAATGCCGGCACCAGTTTTTTCGCGTTTCCAAGATGTGAATATAGAGCCAATAATTATACCTAAGATAATGGCAAAGATTGGACTACCAATAAGGTGAAATTCCAGGCCTAATAGCCAACAAGGAATAGCGAGGACTGCACAGAGCAGAATGCCTGGCAATGTTTTTTGATTGATACCCATAATAAAAACCTCCTTACTGTACATACAGTTCACGTCATATGTGGTATCATGTGGCGTTTCTCTTCTATAGTATTAATAGTACCATATTGGGGGAATTATAATCTACTAGTAATGTAAGAAATATACAGTATATTCATTTTTGTAAATATATAAGAATGAAGAGTATAATAAATGAATATTAATTATAAATATAGAATTAATACGATTTTGTGGATTTCTCATGAAGAATATAGGTTATAATAAATATTTATATGTGATGAAAATCTCTTGTTTTTCATTGAATATATTGTATATAATGAATAGAATCTATTTTATAGATAGAAATGTAAATGAGGTACCTTATGATTGATATTAAAAAAATAATTGAAACCAATAAAGAGTATGTGAAAAACCACCCAGAATTACCAAAAGCAGGATTAACAAGCCATCCTACTAAAAAACTAGGTATTGTCACATGTATGGATACGCGTTTAGTCTGCATGCTAGAAGAGGCATTAGGTTTTAACCGTGGTGAAATCATCGTTATTAAAACAGCTGGTAATAGTGTAACGCAACCTATCGATAATATCGTACAAAGCTTGCTAGTTGCTACGTATGGTATGGAAATTGAAGATGTATTAGTCATCGGCCATGAGAACTGCGGCATGATTGATTTCTCTGCTACAACTTTTATGGAGTCCATGAAAGAAAAAGGTATCAGTGAAGATGCGATTCGCATGATCGAACCAGGACTTATTGACTGGATGGATCGTTTCCATATCTCCGAAGACAATGTAATCTATACAGTTAACTTCTTGCGTCACCACCCACTATTCCCAAAAGGAATGGGATTCTATGGAGGGATGATGGATCCTGATACAGGCGAATTCCGCTACCTCGAAATATAA
>JAWERH010000063.1:0-10421 GCA_032482215.1 Veillonella sp.
CCACAACACTGCTAACAAAAATCACGAATGTGGCGGCGGTGGCGGCGGTGCCAAAATGGAACCAAGCGCTATCCTCGTTATTAAAGGCGAACGCATTGAATTGTTCAACATTAAAGGCAACCCTTACAGCAGCAGCTTTGATCGTCTTATCGGTTTGGTGCCTGATCTCGTGTCCAAATTGAAATCCGATAAATACATTTATTTGAACGATGAACAATAATTCGGTAACGAATTATAAATACTAGGTGAAAGCCGTAATACCCACATGTGTGCTCTGAATATGTCCGTAACGACTGCGATTATAGCTTCAGGGCATGCCTGTGGGTATTATTTTAACCTCTATAGACTTTCATAAGCAGTTCATAGGGCTTTATTATGCTATGTAACATAGTCTTGTGAAAGTTAGCGAGATTTGTTATAGTAAAAATAGTACACTATTGGATTGTATAGTGACACTTTTATTTCGAAGATGAAATTATCTAAAAAATTAACTACTCTAGCTATCGTTGGTGCTATGTCTGCTACTGCTGCAGTAGCAAGTGCTGCTAACATTGGCTTAGTAAATATGAGCCAAGTAGTAAATAGCTACCCTGGCTATGGTGCATTAGATATGAAAATGCAACAAGTAGACGCTCAATACCGTCCACAAATTGAGAAAAAAGTACAAGAAATTGAAAAAATTCAAGATCAAACTCAAGCAGAAGCTGAATTCAACAAATCCGTAGCTCCATTGCTTCAAAAAGAAAACGACCATTCGCGTTGAGAAAAAAATGGATGTAGTATTGGATGATCCATACACAATCCGTGCGGCTGACGCTAACAGCAAAATCGAAAACATTACTAACGAAGTAATTAGCCGTCTTAAAAAATAATATACATAAAATTGACCTCTAGTTGAGAAATTAACTAGAGGTCTTTTACTTTAAAGGACTTTTTTATTTATATAGCGAATTATAAACATTAAAAGTGTTATACATTTTATTGCAATTATAGCATTATAGTTCTTAAATTAATCGTCATGATGCAATTTAGTTATGTTCCTCTGTCTTGAGATATTCATTAATTATGATATACTATAGATAGTGAATAGACTGCAACGCTAAGGGCGTTGGTCACTAAGGCGCTATCTATAGATAGTGCCTTTTTTATTTTATATAGGGAGTTTTAGTTATGGCTTTTGATAAACCATTTTTGGATTTAGATAAGCAGCTTAATTTACTAGAGTCTCGTAATCTTATTATTACTAATCGAGATCGAGCAAAACGCCTTATTATGACGTATTCTTATTATGATTTAATCAATGGATATAAATCTGTTTTTATGTTGTCCAATGACAGGTTTAAAGATAATGTAAAGCTAGAAGATATTTATATTTTTTCTTTTATAGATAAAGGTATTCAATCTATTACTATGAAATATAGTTTAATGATTGAAACATTATTTAAGACAAGACTATCCTATGTAATCTCAAATCATTTAGGGGTACATCAAGATGATTATTTACATGCTAGATACTATAAACGACAGATAAATCATCTTAGCTTTGCAAAGGTAAAGCAAGAGATTAATAAACAGCTTGATATATGTAATGCAAAACAGCCTACGAAGTATTATTTAAAATATCATAATCATGTTCCACCATGGATTTTATTTAAAAATATTTCTTTTGGAAGTGCTATTAATATATTTAGATTATTAAGTACAAAACATAAAAGAGAAGTGGCTAATCTTTTACTTCCTACTGATTTGATTACGTGTAAAGATAAAATAGAGTTATTAATTAATACATTAGAGGCAATTCGTCGTTTTCGTAATTGTGCAGCTCATAGTTTAAATTTCTTTGGTTGTCGATCTGTATATAATATACCAGGTAATATTTTATATACCATCGTACCAAATGGTGTACTTAAACGAGAGAAAGGTGAAATAACAAGTAGAGATAAGAAATCATTAAAAGGAATTTATGGTGTATTGATTATGACAGCAATATTATTAAATGATAAATTACTTGTTAGTTCTCTTATAGCTGAATGCAGAGGAGTTTTTAAGCCAGAAGTTAGTGGAGATGACGACTCAAAGCATATTGTAGACTTAATTAATGAATTAAAACAAAAATATAAAGAAGCTACACAAATTCCTATAGATTTTATTGATAGACTCGAAATTATATATAAATCAATTACATAAATAATACTAAAATCTTATAATTAGTAGGTTTTATGATTTTTCCGATTAAAATATAATGCCTGATATAACATTAAGGAGTGAGATCTAATGAAAGATTTTAAAGCATTAGCCACAGAACGGTATTCGGTTCGAAAATTTGATACGAAACCTGTAGAGCAGAAGAAGGTGGATGCTATCTTAGCGGTAGCTAGATTAGCGCCTACAGCTCATAATTATCAGCCACAACGCTTACTTGTATTAAATACAGCAGATAGTCTTAATAAGTTAAAAGACTGCACTAATGGTCATTTTAATGCGCCGTTGGCTATTATTGTTTGTTACGATAATCAAGTGAGCTGGAAACGTGAGTACGATGATGCGGATTTAGGCACTGTAGACGCCAGTATTGTAGGCTCTCATATTATGTTCCAAGTAGCAGATATGGGGCTAGGTACAACATGGATTGCTCATTTTGATCCAGCTAAAGTGCGTACGGCTTATAACTTACCGGATACTATCATTCCTGTAGCTATCTTCCCTATAGGATACCCACATCCAGACTGCGTACCTACACCGGGCCATACAAAACGTTTTGAACTTACTTCTCTTGTTAAATATAACTCTTTTGATTAAATATTAGAAATTTACAATTTATTATAAATATCATAAAAAATACAATATTATATAGTTTCAATAAATAAAAATAGGGGCTAGTTGATTTAATAATATCAGCTAGTCCCTATTTTTATTATTTTAAAAGATGAAAAATTAATGAAGTTTTTAATGCTGATTTAACCATTATTTAGTGATAACTGATATACTAATCATAATACTTAGAAGGAGCGGATATTTATGTTTAAGCGATTTTTTGTTAGGTGGTTTTTCTTGACATGTATATTAAGTTCTATTTCTTTTATATCATATGCAGTGTCATTATATGATTTACAACATTCAAATCAATATAAATTATTATATTCTGATGAAAGTAAAGATCTATATATGAATTTAAGTTCTGTACAGAGCTTACGTTACAATCCACCTTACTATACATTAAAATATCAAACATATTTAATTGATTATAATGATAGTAGTATTACTTCATCTGATTTTATTGCTAATTATAATTATAATAATTCAATTGAAGGTATTGCTAGGTCTCTAGATGTAACAAATCTATCTTTTGATGAGGCAAAACTAGCTTTAAAAAGAGCTAAATTCAAAAATTCCGGTATCACAGGTACTTATAAACTTAATAAAGTATATAGTTTTGATGGTAGTGTAAAAGTGGATTTTGTCACTTTAGATGATGATATAAGATTTGAAAAACTAGATTATAGCTATGCTAATCCATTTTATATAGGTGCTGCATATGCTTTTGAAAAAGCATATAATATAGTTTTTTAATAATATATTTTTTATGGGGAGAATATTATGAAAAAAAGAATATTATTACTTATGTCGATGTTTTTAATGATGAATACCTCTTTTGCAGAAAATTTAGATCAAAATATAAATCATGATTCTTCTAATATAATGAGATATTCTGCAGAGCCTGGTAGTAAAACAATTTTATCTACCTTGTCAGAAAGTGATAAATTGAAAGCGGAAGCAGATTTTAAAAAAGGGAAAAAAGATTATTATAACTTAGGGAGAAAAGAGCCTGGTGGGTTAAAGCAATTATATGCAGCTCCTACTATGGCATATATCTCCACTCCTTATAGTTTATATAGGCATGGTATTTATTTAGAAAAACAGACATTTATTCCATTTTCAAATGAATTAAAAGCCGAATTAGAAGCGCATGCTGATAAAGTTTATATTTATACTTATTCAAATCCTATGTGGGGGATGCCTTCTTATATAGGAAATATAGTAATAAAAAAAGATGGTAAAATTTATAATGGTAAGATGATGGATTTTAAAGGGATTGATGCCGATGAAGGTGCATCAAAGGCATATGAATTTGATATAAATCTATTTGATGGAAGAGACATGGATGTTATTGCTGTTAATGTTGCTGATTATAAGCAACTTACTTTTCATATAACTGCAGAAACATATAAAAAACATCAATGGTATTAATTTTGAATGATGGATTAAATAAAAAAGGAGCGCTTAGCGCTCCTTTTTTTATTCTGGTTTGTGAATAAGGTTTACAACGAATTCGCTATCTTCTACAAGTGTAGCTTGGATGTAGTTGTCGCCGTTGAATTCTAATACTTGGCCTGGAATAAGTACGTGTTCTTCAGTTTCGTTAAGAAATACTTGTACTTTACCTTTAACTACTGTAAAGATGACATTAGCTTCTGGATGGTTGTGTTTTTCTACCTTTTCACCAGCTTTGCCGCCTTTTTTAACGATTACATAGTTAGGACCTTGGAATAATAAACCTAATTCTTGATTAACTGTGCCTGCCATAATAGACCTCCTAATTCTAGCTTTTATTTTGAAAGCTTACGTTTATATGTTACGATGTGTTAATACATAATAGGATGTATTTATCTTATGGTTATATTATAAATGATATTACTTATCAATGCTGTGCCTATAGCTACAGTTTTGGAAAAATAGGGAAGAAATATATAGAAAACTTAAATAACCAAATATTAGGCAAGAAAAAACGAGCGCATGTAAACGCTCGTTTTTGGGTACATATATCTGAGAGTAGATACTTTATTGTTTTTTACGAATGGAGTATAAACGTGTGCCGTTTTCTTCAGTCGTTACAAGTTCAAAGTTTGGATTTACCGCTTTTACAAAGGCTTCGAACCATGTTTGGTAGGCAAGGGCCATGAACTTAGGGTCAACGCCCGCTGTACGCCAGTAGCCTGCTTGTAATCTGTGATCCCCAACCCATGTAAATTCATCTGGGCTTTCAGAAACAACTTGGTCACCACCATCACAAGGCATGCCATTTACGTAGAAGTTTTGCAATGCATTATAAATAGCAGGTGCAGTGTGTTCCTCAAGATTATCTTGCGCCACAACGCCACATGCTTGACCTTGGACAGCAAATGCATCAAGAATAGCTGTTACTACATGTACGGCTTCGTCGCCGGAGTTAGTGTCGAGCAAATCTTTGATGAAAGCTGCTTCGCGAACGGAAGCGATGTTGATTTGGTTGGATAACCAGCCATGGATATTGCCATGGTCGATGATATTTTCTAGAGGAATGCTAGGGTTGATTGGCTCGCCGTATGTATCTACGGAGATAGAGTGTAATTCCTCTGCCAAATCATCAACAACCTTAGTTGTTTTTTCTAAAATCAAGTTTTCACGCTCAACGAGCAATTGAATTTTACGATATAACCAGTAATGGTCTGCAGCTTGCCACAATGGTTCAGCTGTAGAAGATGGGCAACCTAGGCAACCCATGCCGATGCTTTGTAATACAGGCACAACATTTGGATATGTATCCACGATGTCGCGAATGATTGTGTCTGGTGTGATAGGAGCACCTGCTTCGAGGCGTGGTGCTTCTGGTTCAGGATCGTTGCCATGACCAGGCAAGAACACAGCTGGTTCATCGGATTTGCTTTCAGCTGGAGCACCTTCAAGGTCGCCCAATACAGCTGCTTTGAAAGCCTCTAAACCAATGCGGTCAATGAATTCGCCCATACGTTCAATTTGTGCGTTTTCTTTATAGTATGCAATGATACGATCTACTAATGCAAGAGCTTCTTTTTCAGTTGTTACTTCTGCGATGAGGTCGCCGATGCGTGGATGCGCGCCGCCGCTACCGCCAGCGTATACGTTCCAACCTTCTACAGTACCGATAATACCAACATCTTTCATGCGGCTTTCAGTACAAGAATTTAAACAACCGGACACGCCGATTTTCATTTTGCTTGGCATTTCTTGAGACAAATATTTGCGTTCAATTTGCATGCCAAGATGTACGCTATCTTGTTTAGCACGTTTACAGAATGTAGTTCCTGGGCAGATTTTTACGCTGCGTACGCGGTTAGAAACAGTGTACGCTGGCTCCATGCCGAGCATTTCCCAAGCTTTATCTACGTCTTCTGCTTTTAAATTCGTAATCATAATGCGTTGGCTACCAGTCAATTTAAGAACAGCGCCGAACTCATTCGCTACGTCGATATATTTTTGTAATTGTTCTGGTTGAATGAAACCTGCTGGAACGCGAGGTGTAATTGCATAACAGCGTTGGCCGTTTTTAATGCGTTGTAAATTTGCTGCGATTTGTGCCATTGTTAATCCTTTCTCGAGCCATCTCTGCGGAGAATAGTGGCCTAAACTACTTAGTTAATCTATGTAATTCTTTATATGTAATCTATATACGCCGTTGGGTTTTGTGAAAGCTTCGCACGTATACGTACAGCGTGATGAGATCAACTAGGCGATGCCTCACCAAAACCCGGCGTAACGATCAGTACAGGTATTAAATACTGACCTGATGTTCCTAGTATAAACTATTTTAACATGTAATAATGTAACCTAAGCTACAAAAATGAAAAATTTCAATATTAATTATTAATAATATATATGATTTATAATACTAGATATTATAAAGTAATTTACCTAATTGGTAAATTATTTATTTACATTTATATTTGAAGAGGTATAATAGAATTAACCTACTAGGTAAATTATTATAAATGGCCATTTATATTGTATCAACCATTCACTATGATTTGAGAGAGTCGGTGACATATTGGACATACGATATAAGAATAATAAGTTAGAAACAGTTTGTACAGATGCAAATACTGCTAGGCGAGAATATGGACGTGAGATGGCACGTAAAATTCATTTAAGAATTGATCAACTTCGTTTTGCTACATCTATTCAGTATTTGATTTTAAATGGTATAGGTAGGTGTCATAAGTTGGTTGGAGATCGCAAAACTCAATATGCTATGGATTTAGTACACCCTTATAGACTTATTTTTATACATATTGATGGAACGTTTCATGTAGTAGAGATTCAAGAAATTGTAGATTATCATTAGAATAGGAGATATACCTATGAAGATATATGAGAGTAAAACTTTTATTGCTATACCGCCTGGAATGACAATAAAAGAGGTTTTAGAAGATAGACATATGTCCCAAAAAGAATTAGCTACACGAATGGATATGAGTGAGAAGCACATTAGTAAGCTCATTAATGGAGAGGTGCCACTAACTCAGGATGTAGCAATGCGTCTTGAACGTGTATTTGGTGTAGAGGCAAGTTTTTGGAATGGATTAGAAGCTAATTACAGAGAAAAGATATTAAAAGTGGAGTATGAAAACTCCATTGATGAAGAAATCAATTTTGCTAAGCCTTTTGGTTATGCTAAGCTCGCCCGTTTAGGTATCGTGCCAGAAACAAAAAAGGCAGCTGAGCAGGTCAATAATTTACAGAAGTTTTTTGAGGTAGCTTCTTTAAAAAATGTAGCTGATGAAATGATTATGCCCTTAGTGTATGAAAATATTAAGGATATGGAGCCAGCTAAAAAGAGTTTGATTTATACACTGGTACAAATCACGAAAGGTCAGGCGCGTTTTGTAGAGGTAAATTCTTATGATGCAGAGATGCTAAGAAAATTTATACCTAAAATTGAGGACCTTAAGAGCGAACCATTAGCTGGTGTGAAAGAGCCTCTTAAGGATATGCTAGGAGCGTGTGGTGTCATTATCGTATATTTGCCAATTCTTGATAATATAACCTCCACATGTATTACATATTCCAAAGGAAACTCTATTGTTCTTGGTATACCAACGGAAGATACTGATGGTTTTTGGAAGTTATTAGGAGAAGCCCTACATAACTTGGTAGAACGAGATTATCAACGAAGTAATCGCAAATACCGTAACAATGATCCTGTAACTGTGGTGAATTATTAGTCCATATTTTGGTAAGTTTTTAAACACCTCTTTTTTGTAAGTTTGTAAGGGCTTATAGCACTTGTTAGAGGTACCCATTAACGTAAGGACTTTCATAGTACGAGGATTCTTATCCTGTAACAAAATAGCGTATAATAGACATATAGAATATTACTGATATAGGAGATACAATGAAGGTTCTTTACGATACAATTTTGAAAGCAACATATACTGGTCGCCCGAACCGTTTTGTGGTGACCTTAGATTTGAATGGTGAAAGCGTACTCGCGCATTTACCAAATCCTGGTCGCATGTGGGAGCTCTTATTCACCGGTGTAACGATGTACATCGTGCCTCATGATAAGCCTGATGCAAAGACAAAGTACCGCGTAGTGGGCATCGAGCGCGATGGGGTCGTAATTATGCTCGATACAAACTACAGTAACGATGTAGCGCAGCATTTGATTGAAAATAAGCTGATTCCTGGTTGGGAGGAATGGCGCGTTGTAAGACGAGAGTATACCGTTAAACTACACGGTACATCATCACGTTTTGACTTGCTCCTTACTAATGATAAGGGCGATGAGTTTTTGCTAGAGGTCAAGTCTTGTACGCTATTCTCTAAAACGGGCGCTATGTTCCCTGATGCCATAACGGAACGGGGGCGCAAGCATTTATTGCATTTAAAAGAATTGCAAAATGAAGGGTACCACACAGGTGTTCTATTCCTCGTGCAATGGGATAGAGCGCAGTGGTTCTTACCGGATTACCACACAGATTTAGAATTTGCTCGTACCTTTAAAGAAGTAGCTCCATTTTTGGATTGGAAAGCCGTTGCTGTGACCTGGGATGAGACTTTCACTATGCCCACTGTAACACGTGAATGTTCTTATCCGAGTACCATCCTCGACACAGAGGCTCACGATAGCGGCGTGTACGTGATGGTCATGCACCTCGACCACGATCTTGACCTTGAAATCGGCTCTAAAGGGATGATGCATTTCAAGGCGGGATATTATATGTACGTAGGTTCTGCGAAGGCAAACTTAACAAAACGCATTGAACGCCATAAACGAAAACGAAAGAAAATGCACTGGCACTTAGACTACTTCCGCGGTCACTGCGAAATGATTGCAGGCCTACCGATACGAACTAGCTGGGCTGATGCGGAATGCGCTCTCGCTGATGCGGTCCGTGGCGTAGCTGAATGGGACGTACCTAAATTTGGCTGCTCTGACTGCGACTGCAAAAGCCACCTATTTGGGATGACGGAAAATCCTATTCATAACAAAGCATTTATGGATGTAATAGAGAACTATCGAATGAATAAATTGGATGCGCTAGTTAAGTGATTGTTGTTAATGGCGAATAACCGAAAATAGTATGGATGGGGCCCGAATACAAATATGCTAGATTGTTAAAAAAGGGATTCCCTTATCTCTTCGCTCCATAGTGACCTAAGTCGCTCATCAATAAGGGAAGCCCTTTTTTATTACGTTATATGTGAGTCCGTCCCATCCATACCTATGTTTTCTATTAACTAGTTGCTTCAACTATTAACAACAAAAGCACTTTTCCTTTCGCATGGGGCGAGGTCCCTGATGGGGAAAGGGTGTGAAGTAGAGTATCAACAATCAGCTGATGTTATCAATGATTGTGTCTGCATATTTGATATGAATACTTGATACAAATGGGGAAAAGAGAGAGGTGTGGTTGTGTATGCCTGTGTTTGTTAGGTTTGTGTTGTTGGTTTTTGTGTGTGTTTGTAGTGTTGTATTGGGTGGTTGTACTTCTTCGCGGTTAACGACGCTCGATGCTGAGCCGTATACGCCGGATGATGTAAAGGCAATGGTTGAGAAGCATTTTGCGTCGTATCATCCGCGTCTAGTGTTGCAGGCTTCTGAGGTTGTTACTACAAAGCCTTATAAGCACTATGAATATACGTTTTTTGATGAGAATAATGGCATTGTCTTTACTGCGCGTGCTTCTGTTGAGGTTCCTCAGTTGCCTATTCCTGGTGGTCAACGGGTTACGAACGCAGAGTATAGGTATGCAGAGGCTTATTTAGATCGCTTGAATAGTGAGGTAGCACTGCTTGCTGCAAAGTATAGATTTCAGGTAGCTAATGATGAGGAGCGTAAGGCGCTCATCAGTGCTAAACTCATGCGTCCAGAGGGCAATAGTACAGCGCCTTTGTTTGATGAAGGGGATTTTGTATTTCTTAATCAAACATCTAATGGTGCTGGTGTAGTGGGTATGTTAAGAGACATATATTCTCTATATAAACCTAATGGTGACGAGACCTTAGTAAGTAGCGTGTATGGCCGTAAGGTTAGCTTTTACTATTTACCAAATGGTGAAACAGACAAGAGCAAGGCTCTGTACCTAATAAGTTTTAAAATTAGAGGGCGGGAAGATTGGCGA
>JAWERH010000064.1:0-7278 GCA_032482215.1 Veillonella sp.
CTCCTTAACAGGTGATCAACAGCGTGCATTAGAGGACATTCGTATCGATATGGAAGATGAACGGCCTATGCAACGATTATTGCAAGGTGATGTAGGTTCAGGTAAAACGGTTGTAGCTACCTTGAGTTTGTTGAAAGCCATCGAGAATGGGTACCAAGGGGCATTGATGGCTCCTACTGAGATATTGGCTGCCCAACACTATGAAGGTATAACAGAGGTGTGCTGTAATTTAGGTATTACCATTGAATTATTAACGGGATCCACTACAAGAAAAGAAAAAGAACGTATCTATGAAGGTTTAGCAGATGGATCAATTAATATGATCATCGGTACTCATGCGCTTATTCAAGAGGGCGTAAACTTCCATAATTTAGGACTCGTCATTATCGACGAACAACATCGCTTTGGCGTGGAGCAGCGGGCACGATTGCAACAAAAGGGGACATATCCTCATGTGCTCATCATGACGGCTACACCAATTCCACGAACCATGACATTATCTGTGTATGGTGATTTAGCAGTATCCTTAATCAAAGAAATGCCACCGGGACGCAAACCTGTCAAAACCTATGCTGTAGATAGTTCGTATAAGGAACGATTAAGAACATTCTTTGGCAAGGAGATGGCAGAAGGTCGTCAAGTTTATGTAGTATGCCCACTTGTTGAAGAATCTGAGAAATTAGACTTGCAAGCTGCTGAGGAATTGTATCTGGAGTTAAAAGAGTACTTTTACAAGGCTTATGAAGTTGGTCTTGTACACGGGCGTATGAAACCAAGTGAAAAGGATGAAGTGATGAATGCCTTCCATAGGGGGGAGATTTCATTGCTCGTTTCTACTACTGTTATCGAGGTTGGTGTTAATGTTCCAAATGCGACCATTATGTGTATTGAAGGGGCAGAACGTTTTGGCCTGTCTCAATTACATCAGTTACGTGGCCGTGTAGGTCGTGGGTCCCATCAATCTTATTGCATTCTTGTGAGTGATTCTAAAAATGATGTGAGCCAAGAGCGATTAAAATTGATGGAACAGACTCAGGATGGCTTTGAACTAGCAGAGCAAGATTTACTGCTTCGTGGTTCTGGTCAATTATTTGGCTTAGCTCAATCAGGATTACCTGATTTACGGGTTGCTAATATTATTAAAGATATTGAAATATTGGTACAGGCTCGCAAGGATGTATTAGATTTTGCAAATAATTATGGAATGGAAAAACTTGAATCTGTAATGAAAGAAGAATTAGAAAAAAGATTTGGTGAAAAATTTCTTAGAATATTGTATAATTAAGAGGTAGGAATAATAAGTACATAAGTAGCGATAATATTAGATTTTATCTGGGTTTTTCCCTTGTGTATCTGTTCCTCATACCGTATAATAGAACAAACAAATTTATTTCATTTTCATCTATGGAGGTCAATATGCCACTTATTCATGTAGAGCTCGTTGAAGGGCGCACAAAAGAACAAAAAAAACAATTAGGTGAAGCTATCACTAAAGCTGCGGTTGATATCGTTAATGTACCTGCTGACGCAGTAAAGATTATCTTCGTAGATATGAAAAAAGATGATTATATGGAAGGCGGCATTTTGCGGTCTGAACGCTAAGCTACGACTGACCGCCTAGTCCAGATGGACTAGGCGGGTCGTAGTTTTGTTTTATTATACGGAAAGGAATTAAATATGAGAGACGATAAATTCGGTATGCGTGGACTAACTTTTGATGATGTTTTGTTAGTACCAGCGGCTTCTGATGTACTACCACATCAAGTAGAGTTAAAAACTCAACTAACTCGTGACATTACATTGAATATCCCTATGATTAGTTCTGGGATGGATACAGTTACTGAATCCCGTATGGCTATTGCTATGGCTCGTGAAGGTGGCCTTGGTGTTATCCATAAAAATATGTCTATTGAAGAACAAGCCCATGAAGTTGATAAGGTAAAACGCTCTGAACATGGTGTTATCGTCGATCCTATTTTCTTAAGCCCTCAAAATTTACTATCTGATGCAGCAGAAATTATGGAAAAATATAAAATTTCTGGTGTACCTATCACAGAACATGGTAAACTAGTAGGGATCATTACAAATCGCGATATGCGTTTTGAAACTGATTTAACTCGCCAAATCGGAGACTGCATGACAAAGGATTCCCTTGTTACTGCACCAGAAGGTACATCTCTTGAAGAGGCGAAAGCAATTTTAAGTAAACATCGCATTGAAAAATTACCTCTTGTAGATGATGATGGAAACTTAAAAGGATTAATTACTATAAAAGATATTGAAAAAGCGACAAAATATCCAAATTCAGCTAAAGATAGTAGTGGCCGCCTATTAGTTGGTGCTGCTGTTGGTGTGTCTAAAGATTTATATGATCGTCTTGATGCACTTGTATCTGCAAAGGCTGATGTAATTATTGTAGATACAGCACATGGGCATTCTGCAGGTGTACTACGTACATTGAAAGAAATTAAACAAGCCTATCCACATATTCCTGTTATTGCAGGTAATGTTGCTACTGCAGCTGGTACAGAGGCTCTTATTGAAGCTGGTGCTGATGCTGTTAAGGTTGGTATTGGACCTGGTTCTATTTGTACAACTCGTGTTATTGCAGGTATTGGAGTACCTCAAATTACTGCTGTTTACGAGTCTGCTCAAGTAGGTCGTCGCTATGGCATTCCTATCATCGCTGATGGGGGTATTAAATATTCTGGCGATATTGCTAAGGCTATTGCTGCTGGTGCTAATGTAGTCATGATGGGGAATATTTTAGCTGGTACTGATGAAAGTCCAGGAGAAACAGTGATTTACCAAGGTCGTTCTTATAAAGTATACCGTGGCATGGGTAGTCTAGGTGCTATGAAACTTGGTAGTAAAGATCGATATTTCCAAACAGAAGCTAAGAAATTAGTTCCTGAAGGTATTGAAGGTCGTGTGCCTTATAAAGGTATGTTGGCTGATACAATTTTCCAAATGGTTGGTGGTTTGCGTGCAAGTATGGGGTATTGCGGATGTCATAACATCCAAGAAATGATTGAAAATACTCAATTCATTCAAATTACAGCGGCTGGTTTAAAAGAAAGTCATCCGCATGATGTAAGCATTACCGTTGAAGCACCAAATTATAGTGGTTGATAATGGAGTATTACATTGAATAAACGTATTTCTGTTTTATCTGTGCCTATCGATTGTGTAACAATGGATGAGGCTGTCCAACGTATTTTACAATTAACTGACGAGCCGGGACTACATTTAGTAGCCACGGCTAATGCAGAAATGGTTATGTTGGCAAATGAAAATCCTACATTGCACACCATATTGAATAATGCTAGTCTCGTCGTTCCTGACGGGGCTGGCATTTTGTGGGCTGCAGAGCGTCAAGGTGAACATGTTCCTGAACGCGTAACTGGTGTAGACGTAACTAAACGATTATTTAAAGTTGCGGCTGAACGGCAAATTCCTGTATACTGCTTAGGGGCAGCTCCTGGTGTTGCTCAACGAGCAATTGATAATTTATCTGCCCAAGTTGGACCGTTAAATATAGCAGGGATTCATGATGGATTCTTCGATAGCACAGAGGAACAAGAAATCGTTAAAGCTATTGGGGAGTCTAAGGCAAAATTAGTCTTTGTTGCCTTAGGCGTACCAAAGCAAGAACAATGGATTTCAGAAAAATTGAGTCACTTGGATGGCATTGTTGCTATCGGCATAGGTGGTTCCTTTGATGTCTTGGCAGGTAATATTCCTCGGGCTCCAGAATGGATGCAACGCAATCGTCTCGAATGGTTGTATCGATTATATTTAGAACCTCAACGGATTGGCCGCATGTTGGCTATTCCGAAGTTTATGTGGACCGTTATTAGAAATAAATAGAGGAGTGTTGAATCGTGCCTACAGGACCAATAATTAAGGAAGGGTTTCCACTGATAGGGGCTATGCTCATTATCGCGGTGGTATTAGGATTTTTAGGACATTATGTAATTGCGATTATTTCATTTATTCTGGCATTATTTTTCGTCAATTTCTTTAGAAATCCTAAACGTGTAATCCCTCAAGATCCAGATTTAATTTTATCTCCAGCGGATGGTAAAATTATGGATATTTCTGATGTATACGAAGATATTTACTTACATAAAGAGTGTAAAAAAGTAACTATTTTCCTATCTGTTTTTGACGTACATGCTAATCGTGCGCCTATTGATGGTAAAATTACATACCGTCACTACACAATGGGCAGTTTCTTGCCTGCTTTTAAAGATAGTGTAGGTTTTGAAAATGAACGTCATACTATTTGTATTGAAAATGATCGCACTTCCGTATTGGTAACACAAATTGCAGGCCTTTTAGCGCGTCGTATCGTATCTTGGACAGACCTTGATAGCGTGCTTGAACGCGGCCAATTGTACGGGATGATTAAATTCGGTTCTTGTACTGAAATCTACATGGATAAGGATGTAGAGTTGTTCGTGGAAAAAGGTCAACATATTACAGGTGGAGACACTGTTATCGGGAGGTTGCGTCATGAATAAATCTATTATTCCAAATTTGTTTACCAGTGCTAATTTAGCTTTTGGTGTTCTAGGTATCACATTCTCTGCCACAGGGAATACCTTCTATGCTGCTATCTGCGTACTATTGTCCTTAGTTGCTGATGGTTTAGATGGTCGTGTAGCAAGAGCTTTAGGTGTGGCAGGACCTATGGGTCGTGAATTAGACTCTTTATCAGATGTTGTAGGCTTTGGTGTAGCACCAGCTTATATGTTATATATGAAAGAGCTTTATGGTTTGGGATGGATTGCCTATGTACCATTATTAGTATTTGCTGTATTGGGCGCATTCCGTCTTGCTCGCTTTAACATTAAAACCGAAGAAGTTCATGGTTACTTTGAAGGATTGCCAATTCCGGCTGCAGGTTGCTTGGCGGCTACCTACGTATTGAGTGGTGTAGAGGTTCCTCAATTTGTATTAGTAGTTTGCATGATTGGTGTAGGCTTCTTAATGGTTAGTGAAGTAAAATACCCAGACTTCAAAGGTAAAACTGCAATCTATATTAATAAACTTTCCATTGTATTAATGGGGCGTTAAATATAGTGCGTAAATAAGTGTGTGGAGGATAATAGTATGAATTACCTACTGGATCTGATATTGATCCCTATGCAGGTAATAATCGTAATTTATACGGTTTATTATTTTGTGCTCGCCGTAATTGGTATGTGGCGGTCTCGAGTACATAAAAACTATACCCCTAAAAATTCCTTTGCTATCGTTGTGTGTGCTCATAATGAGGAAGCCGTAGTTGGTGAGTTAGTAAAAAACTTACGTAGTTTGGACTATCCTGATGAGTTGTACGATATCTTTGTTGTTGCCGATAACTCTACAGATAAGACTGCTGAGGTAGCAAGTGCTGCTGGTGCCAATGTACATGAACGATTCAATAAAGAAGAAGTAGGCAAAGGCTATGCCATGGGGTGGATGTTTGATCGTGTGGAAAGAATGGATCGGAAATATGATGCCTTTCTTATCTTTGATGCCGATAATTTAGTACATCCTCAATTTATGTTAGAAATGAATGATCATCTTGAAAAAGGTGAGTCTGTAATTCAAGGTTATTTGAACTCTAAAAACCCAACAGACTCTTGGGTTGCGGGTACATTTTCCATCATGTTTTGGATGGTTAATCATATGTGGCATTTAGCAAAATACCGCATTGGCTTGTCCACAGCACTAGGTGGTACTGGTATGTGTATACGTACATCTATCATCCGTGAATATGGCTGGGATTGTAATAGCTTGACTGAGGATATGGAATTCTCTATGAAGCTATTAACACATGGTCTTAAAACTACTTGGGCTCACGATGCCATTGTGTATGATGAAAAAGTTACGACTATGATGGCTTCTTGTAAACAACGTTTACGTTGGGCACAAGGTCAATTTGACTGTGCGGATCGATATATTCCTAAATTATTTGCCGCAGGTATTAAACAAGGAAATATCGTTATCCTAGATGGCATTTTACAAGTTAGTCAGCCTTATTTCTTGTTGTTGACAACTATATATTTAGTATTTTCATATATCAATGCATATGTGCCGATTTATACAAATATTTTATATCAAATTATGCCGATGTCTGTATGGCAAATTATCGGTATTGGTCAATATTTGTTCCCACTTATTGTGTTGTTAAAAATTAAAGTTCCACCTAAAATTTGGTTCTACTATTTGTTATATCCAATTTTTGTATACTCTTGGGTTCCTGTAAATATTTTAGGTTGGTTCCGTCGTCATAATAAGGAATGGTCTCATACAGTTCATACGCGAGCTGTTGGTTTGAATGACGTGAAATTAACACGTATGGGCAATATGAATAAGAATAAAAAATAGAATCTGTAGGAGTGACTATGCATATTTTAATGTGTAATGATGATGGTATTTTAGCAGATGGTTTACGCCGTCTTGCATCGTACTTAAGTCAATATTATCGAATTACCGTTGTAGCACCTGCAAATGAGCAAAGTGCTAAATCCCATGCATTGACGACTGAGATCCCTTTAAAATTAGACGCGTACAATGGCGAGGATGAAAATCCTCGCCTTTATGCTCTAACGGGAACTCCTTCTGATTGCATGAAGTTTGGCCTCAGTTATTTATTGAGTGATGATATGCCTGATCTTGTGATTTCAGGTATTAACCATGGCTTTAATCTGGGCTCAGATGTGCTATATTCTGGTACTGTATCTGCTGCTATGGAAAGTTGTTTTTATGGCATTCCAGGGTTAGCATTATCCGTGGAACGATATTCTCCTGAACGAGGGGATGAAATGCATCCCTTTATCCATGAATTGATAGAAAAAATTTATGTGAAAGGGAATTTTGATGGCCTATTAAATGTGAACTTTCCGTTACGTGGCGTATGTGATTGGGATCATTTTAAAATGGTTAGCCAAGGTTTACAAACTTATAGCAATATTATTGATGCTCGCATTAACTCAAGAGGGCAGGATTACTATTGGTTGGCAGGCGAGCTAGATTATGGTTCTGAAAGTGTTCCTACTGATGTGGAATATGCTCGCAAAGGCTATATAACAGGTGTAGCTCTTACGTGGAAGCAACAATGTGACGTTGGTATGGAAGCGGTTAAAAATATTTTAGATAAAATATAAAAAATGTGTTGACATTGTTTTGGGATATCTGTATAATAACAAATGTTCCGAGACGCCGGAGTGGCGGAATGGCAGACGCACTTGACTCAAAATCAAGCGGGTAACACCGTGTGGGTTC
>JAWERH010000065.1:0-6636 GCA_032482215.1 Veillonella sp.
CAAGCGCATCGGTTCAATATAGAGTGTTTGACCCGTTGCAGAACGGTCGTGAATAAGACCATCAAAATATTGGCGATATTCCTGTTTTACAGGGATTACGTAGCGATTGTTACGCTGTGTAATGATCGTTTCTTGGAAATACTTCTGATTATCCTTGTCGTGTAAGATAGCTTGAATATCATTTTTGATCTTTTCCCGAGTTTTGATAATCGTATTTCTTAGGCTCGCCAACTTAGGAGATGCTGTATCAAGCAATTCCCCTTTTTCATCAAAGACGCGTTTAAAGCGATTTTCAATGCGATCTGTATTTGGCATATCCTGAACCCATAAGAATAGCAAAGGATATTCCATATATTTCGTTCTAAAGAACTTTGTCATCCGCTTATAAGCACCAATGGTTAAATAAATATCCCATAATGCTTCACGCGTAAGGACAAAGTCTTTACGACTCTTCTTACAGGACTCACGAATATCTCGCGTACCGCCTAACGGTTGTTCTACCTCAGTTTGTAAAGAACGCATGGCTTCTGCTGTTTCATCAAGGTTCTCTTGAATAGCTTTAGCATCCGTCATTGGTTCAATATGCATAGCTAATTCTTTAGCAATGGTAGAACTACAATGTTGTTGTAATTGTTCTTTTATATGGTGAAAGTCTAATACATCTTCGTTAAACAATGTACTACCTCTTTCTTTACCTACACTCTTAGGCGGAGCCTCTTTTGTTCCATTTTGAATGGATACATAATCTGCTACGATAGTACGCAAACGATGTGGCGCCATATGTCGACCATCGATGCGCAATATATGTAGCCCTTTTCGATGTAACTCAGGTACATAGGCACGCATATCCATTTCATGACTATTCATGATGTGCATGCGGCAATAAGGATCGGTACGAAGTGGGAACACTTCCCCTTTACGGTCCTTCAATGCATAGTCTTCGCTTACACATGGCATAGGACAGTTTTCCTTTTTACCAGTGCCCACAAAGCTTGCGATGGCACAGTATTCGGAAATCATCATTTCCGTATACCCATGTACCATAATTTCTAATGGCAATTTAGTAGATTTTTGCAAGTTAACTAGTTGTGCCAATGTTAACTCTAAGGATGGTGCTATGCTACTCATATTAAAGTCTTGCCATACTTGTAGTGCTGATCCATTAAATATATTAAGCCCTGTATCAGCCTCAATAGCACCTGTATACCCTAAATCACGAAGCCATAATAACGCTTGTGGCACGTGAATAGAAATGCTATCTGGTTTAGCCTCAACTATGGCCTTAAGAGTATTCATGTACACCTCAACTTCATCGTCTTTCACAACTCGAGGCGTAGCAAATACACAAAGCACATTATGATCTTTACAAAGAGTAGCTACCTTTTCATAAATACTAAGTTCATAAGGCTTGCGTTGTAAACGGTCACCACCGAAGATAATCTTCTTAGCACCACCTTCAATAGCAGCTTTCTCAGCCTCTAATTCATCAACGCGAACACTCACCATAGGCTCTGTATACTGAATCGTATCCTTAGCTACTAACGATGACATATCTTGAGGTTCTACGGCAAGTTCTGCCCAAGCTTTTTCATGATCTGTAATTAACAGAGTTTCTAAAGCCTCTACTGCATCGCGACGCAATGCATTCAAAACACTAGCAGGCCACATATATGGACCTTCTGGAATAGACATAGAAGCTAGAGTAAACAATGTATTACCTAATCTACCCACTTGATCTGTAACCTTCTCTAAACTAGTCGGTTTATTGTTAGCATAAACCGGTTCAAACTCATTAGATACTGTGACCGTACGACCGTCGTTTAATACAAAGGTAAGATCTGTACAAGGCTGTTCTCGGTCTGTATTAATAGATAGATACCCATGTACCTCTAATTTAGCACTAAAGTCTTGTAAGCCCCGTTGTTTTTGAGACTTTGGCGTGGATGCTAAGAATACTTGTCCTGCTGCAAAGCCTTCATCAGGTTTACCTACAAAATGCTTTTCATTTACTAAGGACCAATTCTGATCAATTTGGTAGTACGTAATACTACCAGAAGCTTGCATTACCTTTAAGAGTGATCCTTTTTCAATCGGTTCTGTTAGGTACAAATGAACTTGTCCCTTTTTGACCTCTGCTTTACCAATCAATTTCCCTTGATTATTTGGAGCCACAACGGTCATCATGGATTTCCCTACATGGTCTGTTAAGTAATCCGTAGAGAAGCCACGATTAAATCCTGATGCCAATGCATCAGCATCAGAAGAGTCTATATGAGCTGTATCTAAAATATGACGATAGGTCCCAATAACTTGACGCACATAGGAAACCTTTTTCATACGTCCTTCTACTTTAAAGGACGTAACACCGGCAGCTACGAGTTCATTCATATGCTCACTATAGTTAAGATCCTTTGGACTTAATAGATAGGCTTCATGTTTTGGCAACAAACTAGTACCTGAAGAATCCAACAATTCATAAGGTAAACGGCAAGGTTGTGCGCAAGCACCACGGTTACCACTACGACCACCGATGAAGGAACTCATTAAGCATTGACCAGAATAACATACGCACAACGCACCGTGTACGAAGACTTCAATTTCAGCTGTACAGTTTTTACAAATGTGTTCGATTTCAGCTAGGCTTAATTCACGGGCCAATACAACACGGGTAAAGCCGAGGCTTTCATAAAAACGCACAGCATCTAGCGTAGCAGCCGTCATTTGCGTACTTCCATGCAAGTGCAATTTAGGAGCCACACGTTGCGCTAGTTTAGCAACCGCTAAATCTTGAACGATGATAGCATCCACACCAATGCGTTCTAAGTCCTTTAAATACGCCTCGAGAGCCGTTAATTCGGAATCACCTATGAGGATATTTACAGTTACATATACGGACACATCTAGAATGTGGGCCAAACGAATAGCCTCCGCCAATTCTTCAATGCCAAAGTTTGCTGCATGAGCACGGGCATTAAAGCCTTTACCACCAAGGTAAATGGCATCAGTTCCAGATTCTAAAGCGGCTATAAAGTTTTCCATCGTACCGGCAGGAGCCAATAATTCCATGGACAATCCTTTCTACCTAACTAAAGGTATAACTATAGTACTAAAAGGGTTTACCATACGGTAAACCCTTTCAATATACTGCTTAAAATTAACGTAATTTGCAGTTAATTTCTGCTAATGCATCGATAATAGCTTGAATATTACCATCAATATCCTCATCATTCAACGTACCTTCCATAGACCGGAATTGTAAGTTGTATGCAAGGCTGCGGTAACCAGCTTCAATATGTTCACCTTCGTAAACGTCGAAGATAGATGCATTTTCTAAATATTCTCCACCATGCTCTTTGATGATGGATAAAATTTCGCCACTAGATACGGACACAGGTGCTACGATAGCAAGGTCACGACTAGTGCCTGGGAATTTACTGAAGGATGTATAACGGAATGCTGGAATCGTTAAGGATAATACGGCTTCCAAATCGATTTCAAACATGTATACTTTGCCAGGTAAGTCAAAGTTTTTGCTCACTTGTGGATGTAATTCCCCATACTGAGCAATCATTTTACCATCAACAACGTATTGAGCACTTACACCTGGGTGGAAGTATGGCTCAGTGCCGCGATTAATTTCATAACTTGTAACACCTAATTCAGCTAACAACGCATCTACAATACCTTTTACATCATAGAAATCTGTAGTGCGTTCTGCTTGATTCCAACCAGCTTGGTTTGCCTTGCCCATCAAGATACCGCAAGCCATAGGGCGTTCATGAGGTACTTCTGTTAAAGGCAATGCTTTTGGTTCATATACATTGGCTGTTTCAAATAACCAAAGATCCTTATTTTGTTGCGCAATATTGCGTTTAGCTGCTTCAATAACAGCTGGTACCAATGTAGTACGCATATAAGGGAACTCTTCAGAAATAGGGTTCAAGATTGGGATGGCAGTATAACGGCTATCCACTTCAGGAAGCATCATGTTAGTAAGACCATCTTTATGCATGAAGCTAAATGTAATGATTTGAGTCATACCCAATTTAGCCAATGCATGAGTTACCTCTTTAGTAAGAGCTTTCTTAGGTGTCATGCCACCAGAGGATAATACGGCAACCGGAATTGTAGGCTTAATATTATCATAGTTGTAAATACGAGCCACTTCTTCAGCGATATCAGGCATCACTGTTACGTCGCCACGCCATGTTGGAACGAGAGCAGACAATTTATCGCCATCTTCAGTTACAACGAACTCAAGGGCAGTCAAAATACGAACCATTTCGTCTTTTTCAATGTTTGTACCCAAGTAATCGTAAATTTGTTCTGCTGTAAAAGTAACAGTATGTTGTTCTACAGGATTTTTATATACATCGATAACGCCTACATCAACTTTACAAGTAGGACAGATTTGTTGTAATAATTGAGCTGCTCTATCGATAGCATAAGCAGTGTATTTATGATTTACACCACGTTCGAAACGACCAGATGCTTCGGAACGCATGCCAAGAGCTTTAGATGTACGACGAATGGATGGACCATTGAATACGGCAGCTTCGAACAAAACGGTAGTCGTTTCATTTGTCACTTCACTATCAAAGCCACCCATGATACCAGCTACACCTACTGGACGTTCTGTATCGGCAATGATGAGCATGGAGTCATTCAATTCGCGTTCAGAACCATCAAGTGTAACAAGAACTTCACCATTTTTAGCGCGTCTTGCCACCAATTGATGACCTTTTACATGGTCATAATCATAGGCATGCATAGGTTGACCAAGTTCTAACATAACATAGTTTGTAACGTCTACTACGTTATTGATAGGACGAATGCCACTGTTACGCAAACGGTTTTGTATCCACAATGGGGATGGCTCAACCTTAACATCAGTTACTACGCGAGCAGTAAAACGAGTACAAAGATCATCCGCTTCAATGGATACAGATGCTTTTCCTTCAATAGACTCGCCATTTTCGTTAACCATGATAACAGGGAATAAAGCTTTTTGGTTTGTCATAATACCGAATTCACGGGATAAACCAACCATGGAGAAGCAATCTGCTCGGTTAGCAGTCAATTCAAATTCATACACTGTATCATTTAAGCCTAAAACGTCTTTTACATCAAGACCAATTGGTGTATTTTCAGGGAAAATATAAATGCCTTGAGCTTCTTCAGGCAATACTAAATCACTAGAAATGCCAAATTCTGCAACGGAGCAGAACATGCCTTCAGAAACTACACCGCGCAATTTACCTTTTTTAATCTCTGTGCCATCAGCTAAGCGAGATTTATGATACGCCACAGGCACGATTTGGCCTACTGCAACATTGGTAGCAGCTGTTACGATTTGTTTTGTAACAGGTTCACCTTCTTCTGTAAGGCATTCAACTTGGCATACTTGTAATTTATCTGCATCTGGATGTTTTGTAATCTCCACGATTTTACCAGTATAAATTTTCTTAATGCCATTATCCATAGCAATGACATCTTCTACAGGAATACCAGCTTGTGTTAATTCATCGGCCAATTCTTGAGCAGGACGATTCATATCCACAGGCACGTATTCGTTCATCCACTGTAAACTTGCTTTCATGAGTTCCTCCTAATGCCATATAAAAGCATAGCAATACGTTCTACGCCCATACCAAAGGCAAAGCCTTTAACCTTTTCAGGATCGTACCCATTAATACGCAATACATCAGGATGAACCATACCGCATCCTAAGATTTCAAGCCAACCTGTATGAGAACATACACGGCAACCTTCACCACCACACATTACACAGGAAATATCTACTTCTGCAGATGGTTCTGTAAATGGGAAGAAGCTTGTACGGAAACGTACTTTTGTTTCATCCCCATACATATGACGCAAGAAGGACTCTAATGTGCCTTTCAAATCAGCAAATGTAATATGCTCATCGATGATGAGACCTTCCACTTGATGGAATACTGGGGAATGTGTTGCATCATAATCCCAACGATAAACCTTACCAGGCGCAATCATACGGATTGGGCTATTAGGCTCATGACGTTGCATTGTACGAGCTTGTACTGGAGATGTATGCGTACGCAATAAGAAGTTTTCTGTAATATAGAAGGAATCTTGCATATCACGTGCAGGATGGTCTTTAGGCAAGTTTAAGCATTCGAAGTTAAAGTAATCCTGTTCAATTTCTGGCCCCTCTTCAACGGTATACCCCATTTTCATGAAGAAGTCCTCAATCATTTCATTAACCTTAGTTAATGGATGGATATGACCAGCTTTTTGTGCACGACCGTTTAACTCTGCCGTTTCCATACGAACTTTAACCGTATCAATTTCGGCTTCTAATGCTTCACGAACAGCATTAACGAGGGCGCCAGCCTTCGGGCGTTCTTCTGGAGATAATTTACCAAGACCTTTTAGTAATGCCGTTACCTCACCTTTTTTACCTAAATATTTAACGCGTATATCTTGCAGTGATTGTATATCTGTCAACCCTTTAATCGCATCAAGAGCTTCAGCCTTAATCCGTTGTAATTCTTCTTTCATTAAAGCATCCTCCTATATTTAAAAGTCTAAACTATATTATACCAAATCAGGGTTGTCTTCTTCAATAAAACGCCATGGTAATTCAGGTAATGACTT
>JAWERH010000066.1:0-4983 GCA_032482215.1 Veillonella sp.
TCACTAGTTATCTTAATAGTATAACCTTCAATAAATTTACTAGTTTTATTCCTGAACTCCTCTATGCGCATTATATCTTTTAAGTAGTTATAACAACCTCGATCCTTAGCACCTTGCTCCTTCAACACATACACTTCATCATTTATAGTTTTAATATATTTTTTTGTCGTATATTTAAGCTCAATTAGAATCCATTTACCATTTAATATATCAAGAATATCGAGATGTAAATTAGTATTAAAATCAGGAACAAACTCTAGCCGTATTTCACAATCAGGGTAATTCTTTTTTATAAGCCAAGCTAAACTGAAAGTCTGCTTCAGAATGAAATATTGGTCGCCAAATACTCAATTGGCGTATTATCTCATGAATATCGAAGGTTAATATCATTTGACATATTTAAACATGATATAAAAAAATTGATTTAATTTTGTCGCATTACTTATTATCATTCATCTGTTATAATAAATATAATATATAAATTAATTTCGATTTTTATATAATCACCATTACTTATAATCATATAACTAGTGTTCATAATATTTTATTAATTTCTAATGCTATATACTATAAGAGATGTATTTTAATCAAATTTATTTAGAGTAAAAGGTCATACGTTTGAAAAAAAACATTAACTAGTTATAAACAAATAAGATTATCAAAAATCATTTTATTTTCAACAATTTTAACTATATGAGCTCATCTATTATATATGCAGTAGGTATAAGGTCATATAAAACATAAAGAGCTTTCTAATACAAATACAAACGACTATACAAAAGTAAATTATGATATTACTAAACATAAATTCCATTCTGGTGTTGAATATACTAGTGGTAAATGGAATGCTCTTTTGGATGCTCAATATATAATGATTGACAATCATTATATAATATTAATCTTTTATATTAAGGAGGATTTATGAAACATAATCTGCATTGGTCAAAAAAATTCCTATTATTAACTTTGTCACTTTGTTTATTAGTTCTAGCTGGTTGTACTACCAATCAGCAAAATAGTGACTCCTCTTCAAATAATACTAGAGTCATTACTGATACTGCTGGTCATCAAGTTACAGTAAAGAAAGATGTAGAAAGACTTGCTGTTGTTCCAATTCCATGGGCTTCCATTGTTTATGCTATTGATGGTTCTGGTAATAAAATTGTGGGAATGCATCCTTCTGCAAAAACATCTTACGAAACAAGTATTCTTAAGTCATTAGCACCTGAACTTAATAAAGTAAACACTGATTTCGTAAGCAAAGATTTTGCTATTAACCTTGAAGAAACTGGTAAGTTAAACCTTGATGCTATGATTGTTTGGGATTATCAAGAAAAAGAATTAGAGCAACTTAAATCTGTAGGTATTCCTGCTATTGCACTAAAATACGGAACATTGGAAGATTTACAAAATGGTATGCTTGTAATCGGACAATTACTTAACAAAGAAGAAAAAGCACAAAAATTAGTGGATTACCACAAAAAAAGTATTGCCTATTTTGAAAGTAAAAAAGAAGCACTCAATAATGTAAAAAAACCAAAGGTTTTATATTTACGGGATCAAGATTTAAAGGTAGCCGGTAAAGGCGCAGCTAATACATTAATGATTGAATTAGCTGGTGGTGAAAATGTTGCTAAAGATGTTCAAGGCCAATGGGTTAATGTGACTATGGAACAAATTCTTGAATGGGATCCAGATATTATCATTTTAAGTAATTTCTCAAACATCACTCCTAATGACATTAAAACTAACAAATTTGAAGGACACAACTGGTCAAATGTAGCAGCCGTAAAAAATAATCAAGTTTATAAAGCACCAGTAGGTATTTACCGTTGGGATGCACCATCTGCTGAAACACCATTAATGATTAAATGGATGGCACAAAAAATTCAACCAACTATCTTTAATGACTATGATATCAACACAGAAATCAAAAACTTCTATCATGATTTCTTAAACTACAACCTTAACGATGAAGAATTAGCAAACATTTTACAACTCAATCTAAATTAGAGGTAAGGTATGTTTTCACAACAAAGCATTTTTACAAAAAATAATTTTAAATGGATGGTTCTATTTCTTTTATTACTCATTACCTTTTTTAGTTCCTTATTTATGGGCCGATACACAATTAGTCCTGAAAATACATTTATAGTATTAGTAAATGCATTACAAGGAAATATTGCTCAAGATATGAACAGTTCTATTATCCTTGGTATGCGATTACCTCGTACTATTTTAAGCATGTTATTAGGAGCCGGCTTAGCTATTGCTGGCTCTACTTATCAAGGGATATTCCGTAATCCCCTAGTTAGCCCTGATGTATTGGGTGTAAGTAGTGGCGCAGGATTCGGATCAGTTCTAGGTATTTTACTATTTGGAATGTCCGCAACTACCTCCCTCCTAGCCTTTGTATTTGGATTAGGTAGCGTTTTTCTTACCTATCTATTTGCTAGAGCACGAGGGCAAACAACTATGATGTCACTAGTTCTTTCAGGAATGATAGTCTCCGCCATATTTGCGGCGCTCATTTCTTTAGTGAAATATGTGGCTGATCCCTATGACGCTCTACCTGCCATCACATACTGGTTGATGGGAAGTTTCTCTAAAGCAACCTTTGAAGATCTTCGTTATATCTTTATTCCTTTAACTGCTAGCCTAGCTGTATTAAATCTTGTTCGCTGGAGAATTAATATCCTGTCATTAGGCGAAGAAGAAAGTAAATCTTTAGGAGTAAACCCTACGCGTATAAAATTTATCGCAATTATTGCCTCTACTGTATTAACAGCACTTTCTGTAACAGTTGTTGGCATTGTCGGCTGGGTAGGCCTCGTTATTCCTCATATAACGAGACTATTATTTGGTGTAGATCATAAAGTTTTGTTACCTGCATCATGCTTTATAGGGGCTATTTTTCTCACAGTTGTTGATATTGTTTCGCGCTCTGTAATAAGTGCTGAAATTCCAATTGGTATCATTACGGCTCTATTAGGTGCTCCATTTTTCGGTTTTCTTTTAAAATACACGAATCAAAAAGGTGATTGGTAAATGTTAGAAATAAATCATGCGTATTATCGTTATCAACCAACTGATTACGTAATAAAGGATATCTCCTTTTCTTTAAAAAAACATGAGATACTTACAATTTTAGGGCGAAATGGTGTTGGTAAAACAACATTATTAAAATGTATCTCTGGGCTTTTACCACTCGAACAAGGAGAAATTCGAGTTAATGATCAAATACTAAAAAAGGGGTTTAATGCCTCCGATTATGCAATTGGTTATGTTCCTCAAGCAAGATCTCTGAATTTTCCTTACACGGTAGAGGAATTAGTTCTTATGGGGAGAGCAAAACATATTAATGTATTTTCAACTCCTAAAAAAGAAGATTATGATATTGTTAATGAAACACTGGACGAATTAAAAATATCATCTATAAAACACCACGCTTGTACTCAATTAAGTGGTGGACAACTTCAACTTGTGTATATTGCTAGAGCGTTAGTTGCTAAACCTCAGATTTTAATATTAGATGAACCTGAGACACATTTAGACTTTAATAATCAGCATATGCTCATGAACTTAATACGAAAAATTACAGATGAAAAAGAATTATGTTGTATCATCAATACACATTATCCTGATTATGCTTTAAAAATATCGAATGTAAGCCTTCTTATGAAAAAAGGAGAGCACTCTTTTGGTAATACCCAGGAGCTACTTACACCCAAAAATATGAAGACCTACTTTGATATGAAAACAAAATTAATTGAATTAGACACAGACGAAGGTACTAAAAAATCTCTCGTCGTGTTATAAAAATAACCTCTAGTCAATGAAACATTAGATTTCATTAACTAGAGGCTATTTTTATATGTATTTCAATTATATTTAACTTATTTGTTATTAAAGTATCTAGATATTACTTCATTCCTGTTACCAAATTAAAGTGATGATACAAGGTTTATAAATATACAATTTATGTCTTGATACGATATACCATATCCCCACTATTCCAAATATACATAATAGCAGATACTGGAGTTTTTCCATCATCCCAAATCCAACCTGTATATGTAGTTGTGTTGCCATAATATCCTTCAGTAATTATTTCAAATTCTGAGTCAACATATTCATTTATAAAATCTTGTAAACAAAGAAACTTTCCATAAAAGCGACCTTCACCCAAGGTTTTGTTAAATATCAGTACACTACACAAATCCAAATCACAGTTGTTAAAACATATTTCTCCTGAGAATGCTTTTTCTTCATCATCTACCAATTGATACATTTCTTCAACTGTTAACGTTAATGTTTTATTATGAATGTTAATTCTATTTACTTTACTACCATAAAGACTGAAAAGGATATTACTATGTCTATCATGTATAAAATCCATATTGTCCCTCACAAGATTAAATCTAAAATTGTAATTTAAATAAATTCTAGATTTTTCTATTTTAAATTTGATTATATGGGTGTCATTTCACTCTTAGTGAGCAAAGCAACAGCTTCGACATGCGCTGTCATAGGGAACATATCTACAGGTTGTACTTCTTTTAGTTCATAGCCGTAGTGTGTAAGGATTTCAATGTCTCGAGCCATGGTGGCTGGGTTACAGGATACGTAAACAATGCGTTTTGGTTCCATGCCTGCTGCAGAGGTTAGTACTTCTTCTTTACAGCCTGCGCGAATTGGATCGAATACAATGATGTCTGGTCGTACGCCAGCTTTGTAGAGTTTTGGCATTTCTACGGCTGCATCAGCGACGATGAATTCTGTATTATCATAGCCATTGCGTTTCGCATTTTCACGAGCATTGATAATGGCGGGTTCTACGATTTCAATACCTATTACATGTTTAGCTTTATGGGCCAAAAACAATGAAATGGTCCCCGTACCACAGTACGCATCAATAACGGTTTCATCACCTTTAAGGTCCGCATACTCAAGAGCTTGGTCATAAAGTACTGTAGTTTGTTC
>JAWERH010000067.1:0-4734 GCA_032482215.1 Veillonella sp.
ACTTCATTCTATCACTAGGAGGTTCTTTCCTTTTCTCTAAGAATTTTTACCGACCCCCAGTTTAACTGGGGGTTTAGTCATGCCTATTCGGCGTACAATAAAACCTTCTATATTTACTTAATATGTAAATATAGAAGGCTTCACCTTTTATTTATACCTGGCTATAAACTCTTCAATTTTAGACCAATACTTCATACTTTCAAAGATTTTATCATCATCCCATTTCCACCATTTCATGGACAATAAAGATTCTACTATACTATCAGAAAATCGTTGTTTTATAACTCGATTACTACCTACAACAACTGTGTATGGCTCTACATCCTTTGTAATGACACTACCTGCTCCTATAACGGATCCATCACCGATAGTTACACCACTTCTAATAATACTATGAGCTCCAATCCATACATCATTACAAATTCTAATACTTCTATCCGCGTTAGGCATATCTTTCTTGTAATCAAGAAAATTTCCATATGTACTTACATAATTAATATTATGACCATTTTGAACAAGATGTTGATCAATACCTATCGAACAAAAACTACCTATTGAATGCATTTCTCTTTCTTGATAAGAACGATAGCCATATGTGAATTTTCCAATTGGTATACCAATATATTTATCAAACCAATATCTAGATAAATTATCTTTCCAGCCATATTTCTTTTTTGAATATTTATATAACCATTCAGGAGGATTACTTGTCCCTCTAATTTTTGGTATACCTTCCAAATAGAGTTTTTCCCATTCCGTAATCCCATATTTTTCTACTAACTCATCTATGATTTCCATATTTATGCATTCACAAACTCAATAACTTTATTAGCAATCATTTTTACATCATCTTTTGTTAAATACATATGAAGTGGCATTGTAATAATTCTATTAGACATTCTATGCGCATTGGGACATTTACCATTATCATAAGAATACATTTCATACTCTGTATTATCACGATAGTGAACCCCAGGATAAATATCATTTTCTTGTAAATATTCAAGTAAACCATCTCGATTATCTACAGCAATTTCATAGATATGATAAGAACATTCATCAGCATGTGGTGCACCTATAATTTGGATTTTAGGCTCGTTTTTAAACATCTCATCATAGCATCTTGCTAATTTACGGCGATATTCATTTGTTTCGTCCAAATACTTAAGTTCCACTAAGCCAATAGCAGCCATAATCGAATTACCATGATCTTTATAACCAAGGTACTCTACATCATATTTCCATTTATAAGAACCCTTTGTACCACTATTACGAGCATAAGTATCCTTATTAATACCTAACCATGTCAATTTACGGCAAATTTCATCATATTTTTTATTATGGAAACAAATCATACCACTATCAGCAGTTGGTAAGTTTTTAACAGCTTGGAATGAATAAACAGCCACATCTACACCATCCCATGTACCTGGCATTTGTTCATTTACACGAGTACCAGCCATGTGAGCCGCATCAAGAATTAACTTAAGATTATGTTCTTTACAAATTTCAATAATTTTATCTAATTGACCAACACGCCCACCATAACCAACGAAAATAACAGCTTTAGTTTTATCACTAATTTTTCGTTTTACATCTTCAGGATCCAAACAAAGGTATTCATCTACATCAGCAAAACGAGGTACTAATTTTTCATATAGAATGGCATGGTTTGTAGAAACAAAAGTAATCGGTGTTGTTATAACTTCATCACCGTTTTCCCAACCATTTTCTTTTTTTAAGATTTCTACCGCTAAATGTAATCCAACAGTAGCAGAATTTAAGAAATGAGCATTCTCATGACCAGTATATTCTTTCCATTTATTTTCAAATTCTACTGTTTTAAAACCAAGACCAGTCCACCCTATTTCAAGACATTCTCTGATTTCGTTTAAACATTCTTCTACATGATATTTAGGTTTTAATACTTGAATCGTCATGATAACCACTCCTCTATAAATATGATGATTATTACCTGTCTCTACTATTTAAAATTAATAATAGTATCTATCTTATTACTTTATCTATACTCTATTTTTTTCTAAATCTTTCTTTATCTTTGTAGTTGATATTTCTTTCGTTCTAGGTAAATAAATTACCTCACAATAATCTTTTAGAAAGTCAAATTTTCCCTTCCAATCATCTCCCATGACAAACGTATCAATTCCAAATTCTTTAATATCATTAATTTTCTGATTCCAATTATTCTCAGGAATAACCAAATCAACATAGCGAATTGACTCTAATAATTGTTTTCGAATCTCATAACTAAAATAACATTCTTTATTTTTACTATTCTTATTAAATTCATCTGTAGAAAGGCAAACAATTAAATAATCTCCCATTTGTTTTGCTCTCTTCAATAAGTTAATATGCCCATAATGTAGTAAATCAAATGTTCCATATGTAATAATTTTTTTCATAATAACATCTTACCCTTAATTTGTTCTTTTATATTCCCCACTAATAATATGTTCCCACCAATCTTGATTATCCATATACCATTGAATGGTTCTCTTTATTCCTTCATCAAAAGATGTTTTAGGCAACCACCCTAATTCATTATTGATTTTAGTAGGATCAATGGCATAACGTTGGTCATGACCTGGTCGATCTGCAACATAAGTAATTAACGATTCATCTTTTCCCAATACAGATAAAATCGTTTTTACTACGTCAATATTAGCACGTTCATTATGACCACCAATATTATAAACCTCTCCTACACGACCTTTTCTAACAATTAAATCAATGGCCTCACAATGATCTTCTACATATAACCAATCACGTACATTCTTTCCATCCCCATAGACAGGTAATTGTTTATTATTGAAAGCATTAATAATCATCAATGGAATCAATTTTTCAGGAAAATGATACGGCCCATAGTTATTCGAACAGCGAGAGATTGTTACAGGTAACCCGTACGTTCTATGATATGCTAATACTAATAAATCAGCCGATGCCTTAGATGATGAATATGGACTCGATGTATGAATTGGAGTCTCTTCTGTAAAAAATAAATCTGGTCGATCTAGTGGTAAATCACCATATACTTCATCTGTGGAGACTTGGTGATAACGTTGAATTCCATATTTACGACACGCATCCATTAATACAGCAGTCCCCATAATATTCGTACGTAAGAACACTTCTGGATTCTCAATACTTCTATCTACATGAGACTCAGCTGCAAAGTTAATAACTATATCTGGCTTATATTGCTCAAATATTTCATATACAGCCTGTCTATCTGCAATATCCGCTTTCACAAATGAAAAATTTGACATATCTTTCACAGGTTCTAATGTTTCTAAATTACCTGCATAGGTTAGCGCATCAACGCATATGATATGGTCCTCTGGATACTTAGCTACCATCATATGTACAAAGTTACCACCAATAAATCCAGCACCACCGGTTACAATAATATTCATATGCTCACCACCCTATTGTCTACTATCAGCCATTACAAATGATATCTTATTCTCTAATTCATCAAAGAATGGTGATTTGGCATCCTTATCAGATAGGATAGGATTTTCTACACCCCAATTAATGGCTAATGTAGAATCATTCCATCGAATACCTCCATCTGCTTCTGGTGCGTAATAGTTATCTGCTTTATACATAAACTCAACATGATCGGTTAGTGTCACAAAACCATGTCCAAAGCCTCGAGGTATTAGAAATTGTTTTTTGTTTTCTTCACTAAGTTCAACAGCATACCATTGTTTATATGTAGGACTATCCTTACGAAGATCAACTGCTACATCGAGTACAGCACCACGAACACATCGTACTAATTTAGCTTGTGCCTTATCGCCATATTGGAAGTGAATACCACGCAATGTACCTTTTATAGTTGATGATGAATGATTATCCTGTACGAAATTATAAAATAAACCAGCCTCTTCCATAGTTCGCTTATTCCATGATTCCATAAAGAAGCCTCTATGATCGCCAAAGACTTGTGGCTCAATAATCATAAGACCTGGTATACCTGTTTCTGTAACCTTAATTCCCATACTATACAACCCCTATCCTTGTATTTGCCCCTCTGCTACACGTCGTAAATGCTTACCATATGGCGATTTTCCATATAGCTTTGCACTCTCTAATAATTGTTCTTTACTAATCCAATTATTACGATAAGCAATTTCTTCTAATGCAGAGATTTCAATACCAGATCGAGTTTGGATAACACGCACAAACTCAGATGCATCACTAAGAGAATCTACGGTTCCCGTATCTAACCAAGAATACCCTCTACCAAGTGTGTGAACACGTAAGTCACCACGTTCTAAGTACATCTTATTTAAATCCGTAATTTCTAATTCTCCACGATTAGATGGTGTTACCTTTTTAGCCAATTCACAAACATCTTTATCATAAAAATATAACCCTGTAACGGCATAATTTGATTTAGGATGTTTCGGTTTTTCTTCAATAGATTTTACTAATCCATTTTCATCAAATTCAACAACACCAAAACGTTCTGGATCTTCTACATGATAACCAAATACAGTAGCACCACTCGTGGCCTGAGCAGCTTCTTGCAATTGTTTTCTCATCCCTGCACCATAAAAAATATTATCGCCCAAAATCATGGCACAAGAATCACCATCAATAAATTCTTCACCAATAATAAAGGCTTGTGCTAATCCATCTGGGGATGGTTGCTCTTTATATTGTAAATTAATGCCATATCTAGAACCATCACCTAATAAGCGT
>JAWERH010000068.1:0-5279 GCA_032482215.1 Veillonella sp.
GTTGTACGATATGAACATAAGTACGAGGGGTTGTACCATATGTTCTACATGTTAGTTAAAGGGGTTTATTATGTTTATGTTATCATTAATGCAACCATCTGGGTTGTACGAACTGGAGAAGGACAGTTTAGAAGCCATTAGCGCTCAGCTTTTGCAGATGATACAAATGAAAAGCTATCATCTGTACACTCATTCTATCCAAGTTTCAAACTATGCAGTTAGTATTGCTGCTAAAATGGGTTTACCATTAAATGAAATTGAACAAATTCGCCATGCAGCATTACTTCATGACGTAGGATTATTAATGGTACCTAATGCATTAATCCAAAAATCTCCATATCTTAATAAACAAGAAATGTCCAAGTATAAGCAACATGCTGCAAGTGGTGCGAATATGATCGAAAACTACCCTTGCTGCCAACAAATCTTGCCTTATATTCGTTACCATCATGAAAAATGGGATGGCTCTGGTTACCCTAAACATTTGCGTGGTGCTAACATCCCATTAGGAGCTAGAATCATTGCTGTTGCAGATTATTATGATACAACAGTTAATCCTTCTACAGAATTTTGGGCAAAGACAAAAGCTAAAGCAAAAGAAGAACTCTTTAGTGCATCCGGCTCTCTCTTTGATCCAGATGTAGTAAAAGCATTTATCGATGTGCTAGGCTAATATAATGATTAAGCGTTCACCATTCGGTGAACGCTTTTATATATAATTAAAAACTACCGCTAGCTAGTGTCAGAGCATCGAGTCTACTAGGATTATAGGACCTAAGAACCTTAGCTACGGCTTCGATTGTTGCTCCTGTAGTATAAATATCATCTACAATTAAAATACGCTTTGTGGAAAATTCAATATCTTTATACTCTGCTTTGATCACAAAAGCATTCTCTATATTTTGATGTCGTTCTTTATGTGTTAAGGACCACATATCATTAGAGGTATCAAACTTATATATACAATCTAACCATACAAAATATCCCTTATCTATTTTCTCTAATGAGTATGCCCAGTTTTTAAAGAATAAATCGACCTGATTATACCCCCTCTTTTTCTTCTTCATCTCACTAGACGGTACAGGAACTAAATAATCATATATAGTCTTACAATTCCCCTTTATAATATTAGGTTCATCGTAATTCATGTAAAAGTTGTACGATGCTAAAAAAGGAGCAGCCCCCTTGGACTGCTCCTTTTTTTCATTAAATTTTACATCGTATATCATAGACTTTAGTCCACCACGATAATCCGCTAGCACACAGACATCATCTATATAATGCAAAAATTTATTTGGCACATGACGAATATGTAATAGATCGTTAAAACAAGTTTCACACCAATCCCCTTGTGTTGCTACAGAGGCACCACAGTGAGGACATACAGGTGGAAAAAGGAAATCCCAAAGACTCATTACGAATCACATCTCCCTTGAAGTCTTTCTTTAAACAATGTATATCGTTCATCTGCATTTACAGTACGTACAGCACGTTCTATAGCGCTTGTAGTACCCACAATAATAACCTTCCGTTTTGCACGCGTAACAGCTGTATACAGCAAATTACGCTGCAACATACCACCATAACGTGGAACAAAAGGAATGATAACTACACCATACTCACTACCTTGACTCTTATGAACTGTAATAGCATAAGCAGGCATAATCATATGAGCTTCATCAATAGGTAGACGAACCTCTTTATGGATAAATCGGATACAAATATCGGTCCGTGTAATGGCGTAAATTACACCAATTTCCCCATTAAAGACCTCTAACTCATAGTCATTGAGAATTTGGATAACCTTATCGCCAACGCGATAAGTAATGCCATTTACACGGGCTTCCCCCTTTAAGCTATCCGGTGGATTAACTGCTTGTTGAACATATTGAGAAATCAATGTACTACCGGCTTCACCACGACGCATAGGAGAAATAATTTGAATGTCTAGTTCATCATCTACATGCTCTTGTTCTCGCTTATACACATCAATGATGGCTTTCATCATCATGTCATAAGACTTAACAGGAATAAAAGAAAACTCTTCACTCAAGCTGTCTAGATTCGGCATTTCACCACGGTTAATAGCATAGGCGCTTTCAACAATAGTATTACCAGAACTTTGACGATAAATCTGGTTGAGTCGTGTATAAGGAACACAATCACTATCAAGTAAGTCTTTTAATACAAAACCTGCACCAATAGGTGGTAGTTGATCAACGTCACCAACGATAATGACATGGGCTTCCTTTGGAATGGCCGCCATTAATGAATAGAATAACCGTACATTGAGCATTGATGCTTCATCAATGATAATAACATCTATATCTAATGGATCATCTTCATTCTTAGTAAAGTCGTAGGAGTCACTGCCTTGAACAGGTACTAGCAATCTATGAATTGTAGTAGCCTCAAATTCTGTTGCCTCTGTAAGTCGTTTCGCAGCACGCCCCGTAGGAGCGCACAAGATGATACGACCTAATCCACCAAGTTGGAACCCTTTTACTAAAGCCTTAATAATCGTCGTTTTACCAGTACCAGGACCACCAGTTATAAGGGAAAACTTTTCAAAGAAGGATAGCTGTATAGCCTCTTTTTGAGCATCCCCAAATGTAATATGATTATCAGCTTCAAACTTTTCTATAAAGCTAGGAATATCAAGAGCTATCGGATCAGCCTCTAATAAGAAATCTTTTGTATAATGAACGCTCTCTACTTCAGACACATACATTTCTGGAGGGTAAATATATAGGATATCTTCATAATACGTACTATATAAAGCACCTTGCTCCAAGAGACTTTCAATAAAATTAGCAATATCATCTACATCAGTTTGTAATAAATCGTCTAAACGACCGATAAGTTGATCTACAGGCAAACATGTATGCCCTTGATTATCCAAACTGCGCAGAATCCATTCTAAGCCCGCTTCTAAACGACGCGTATCACTACCGATAATCCCCAAGTGTTCTGCTAGCGTATCAGCAGTGCCAAAAAGCATATCTGGCGCCACCCGTAACAAGGTATACGGATTATCCTCGATGACAGCAACTGACTGAACACCATAATAGGTGTATACGGTACGGCTCCATTTAGAAGAAATATGATGGCTTTCAAAAAAGTGATTTAAATCGGATAAAATACCTTCACCAAGTAAGGTATTAAATAATTCGTCCTTAACACTTTTACGAAGTCCAGGAACATCTTTAATCTCTTCGGGACGTTCCTCCCGTAAAATTTCTAAAATACGGATACCAAAATACTCGAGAACCTTTTCTACAGACTTTTCACCAAAACCTTTAATACCTAAATTCAATAAATACGTTTTGGCAGCTCCCATGTTATCAGGTTTTAATTTTTCTACACTAGTAGCATCAAATTGACGACCGTATTTTTCATGCTCTACATAACGGCCTCGAACTTCGATATCTTCTCCTTCTTTAGGAGATTCAAATTTACCAGTACAAGTAATGTATTCCTCATTATAATCCTTAAGGACAAACACGCAATACGTACGTTGTGTATTCTCATATATAGTTCGGTATACAAATCCTCGTATGGCGTCCATTATTTCTCCGTATTAGGCAAAGCTTCAATAATTTCTTGTACCGCATCGGTAATGCTACCTTCATTACCAATTTTGATATGTGCCACTTCTTCGTATAAAGGGTATCGTTCTTCATATACATTGAAGATATATTCAATACTTTCTTTTACAAGTGGACGAATTTCAAGATCCAAATCATCTAAGATATGATTCACATCACGATTAACAAATACAACAAGACCATTATTGCGCATTAGCTTAACTGTTTTATCATAAGTAACAGTACCACCACCAGTAGCAATAACAGATGGTTTATTATGAATTAATTCCTTAATCGTGTTATATTCATATTCACTAAAAGCATCTTTACCGTCATAAATAAAGATTTTTTGAACAGATTTCCCAACCTTATCTTGAATCGTTTGATCTAGATCGTAAAAATCTCGTCCTAATTCTTTAGCTAGCATTTTGCCAACTGTTGTCTTACCAGCGCCTGGCATGCCAATGAGGAAAATATGCTTATGCATATGCTCTTTTAAAAACTCATTGCTCATAGACACAACAGTTTTTATATAATTTTCAATATAAGGCGCCAATGTTTTATCTTTGCAGTTTTCAGTATGCAACGCAATAATACTTTCATCACGTTCTTCATCAATGAGTGGTAAATGATGTTCATCTTTATATTTACCAATCTCTTTAATCAATGTAAGACGTTTTTCAAACTCTGTAACAAGTACGGAGTCAATACTATCTATTTGTTTGCGAGCTTCTTTAATATCCATGAGAACCCCCTTATTATGCTTTAGCTAAAACAGCTAAAGCCTGTTCTTCATCTACCTTCATTTGATCAATAAGATCTTGTAAGTTATTAAATTTAACTTCCCCTCTAAGATAGGAAATGAATTGTACAATTACTTCTTTTCCATATATATCTTGGTCAAAGTTAAATACATGTACTTCGCATCTATGGTACTGATTCTTAAATGTAGGATTATCCCCAATATTACCTACCCCATCATACCAAATGCCATCAATACACACGCGATTAGCATACACTCCATCTGGAGGTGTAGCCATTTCATTACCTTCTCGAATCGCTTTTCTGATTTCAGTACTTGAAATAGGTGTACTAAGACCATCACAAGGCAATAAAGGCTGTACTAGGACTTGTATATGTTTATCAGCCAATGCTTGTTTCATATATGTAGGATTACCTAATCCTTTTGCACCGAATGTAAAATTCTCACCTATTACGATGGCTTGAACATTCATATCCGTACAAAGAGCATCTAAAAATTCATCAGCACTCATTTGAAGTAGTTCTTCATTCATAGGTAATCGCAAAATATAATCTACATTCAAATCATCAAGAACGGTATCCATAACCTCTTCTTGAATAACCCTCTTCGGAACACGTTCTGGATGTAGAATTGTCAACGGATGATGTTCAAAGGTAATGATAATGCTAACACCATTAACTGATGCAGCTTCTTCAACAGCCTTCCGTATAACTCGTTGATGACCTCGATGAATGCCATCAAAGGTACCTAGGGCATATACTTTTGTATCTTTGATTTGACGTAGTTCATCAAACGAATGTAATTGCTTCATACTTATCCTTCAATAAAAATATTTTTTTCCACCTTTAATGTGTGGTTTGTTCGTTTCATAATACCAATGAATCCATGAGGACCATAGGCTCTATAATAATGATCTGGTTTGGTATAGG
>JAWERH010000069.1:0-8534 GCA_032482215.1 Veillonella sp.
ATATCGTAGCTCCGGTGGCTTTGGTATCCGCTTAGACTCTGGTAATGCTTTCACAGGTGCCGTAGTAACACCTTACTATGATTCCTTGCTTGTAAAAGCGACTGCATTCGGTCCTAACAACGAAGAAACTATTCGTAAAATGCTTCGTTGTTTAAAAGAATTCCGTATTCGTGGCGTTAAAACTAATATTCACTTCTTGATTAACGTTCTTGAAAATCCTGAATTCCAAAGCGGTAACTACACTGTTAACTTCATTGAAGACCATCCAGAATTGTTTGAATTAAAACCAGACCGCGATCGTGGTACTAAATTATTACGTTACATTGCTGACGTAACAATCAATGGCTACTCTGGTGCAGGTCCTCAAGTGGTACCTGATTTTGAACCAATTCAAATGAATTCAAATGCCATCTGATTTAGATGTATCTCCAGCAGCTGGTACAAAACAAAAATTTGATGAATTAGGACCAGAAGGCTTCAGTAAATGGTTATCTGATCAAAAACAAGTATTCTTTACAGATACAACATGGCGTGATGCTCACCAATCCTTATTTGCTACACGTTTACGTACCATTGATATGGCACGCGTAGCTGGTCGTGCTGCAAAAGGTGTTCCTAACTTATTCTCCTTGGAATGTTGGGGCGGTGCTACATTCGACGTATCCTATCGTTTCTTACATGAAGATCCATGGGAACGCTTACGTATGTTCCGTCGCGAAGTGCCTAATACATTACTTCAAATGCTTATTCGTGGCGCTAATGCTGTAGGTTACACATCTTATCCAGATAATGTAGTTCGTCAATTTATCCAACGTGCTGCTGCTAATGGCATTGATGTATTCCGTGTATTCGATAGCTTAAATAGCCTTGATAATATGCATGTAGCTATTGATGAAGTTCGTGCACAAAACAAAATTGCTGAAGTAGCATTGTGCTATACAGGCGATATTCTTGATAGCAACCGTCCTAAATACAATTTAGACTACTATGTAAATATGGCTAAAGAGCTTGAAAAAGCGGGTGCTAATATTATTGCCATCAAAGATATGGCTGGTTTATTGAAACCTCAAGCTGCTTATAATCTTGTATCTGCCTTAAAAGATGCTGTTACTGTACCGATTCATTTACATACACATGAAGGTTCTGGCAATGCTATCTATTCCTATGGTCGCGCTGTAGATGCTGGTGTAGACGTTATCGACTTAGCATACTCTGCATTTGCTAATGGTACATCTCAACCTAGCATGAACTCCATGTACTATGCATTGAGTGGACATGACCGTCAACCTGATATGAACATTGATTACATGGAAGAAATGTCGCATTACTTTGGCAGCATTCGTCCTTACTACAAAGGTGTAGATAAAGCAGAAGCATATCCTAACACTGAAGTATATCAACATGAAATGCCAGGTGGTCAATATTCCAACTTGCAACAACAAGCTAAGATGGTAGGCCTTGGTGATCGTTGGGCTGATATTAAGAAAATGTACCACCAAGTAAATATGATGTTTGGTGATATCATCAAAGTAACGCCTTCCTCTAAAGTTGTAGGTGATATGACATTGTACATGGTACAAAATAACTTGACTGAAAAAGATATTTACGAAAAGGGCGATGTATTAGACTTCCCTCAATCCGTAGTTGAATTCTTTGAAGGTCGTCTTGGCACTCCATACCAAGGATTCCCTGAAGAGTTACAAAAAATTATCTTGAAAGGTGCAAAACCAATCACAGTTCGTCCAGGTGCAGTATTGCCTCCAACAGACTTTGAACATGTTCGCAATGAATTGAGTGAAATGGGTGCTCAAACAACTGATGAAGATATCAGTGCATACTGCTTGTACCCTAAGGTTTACCAAGATTACAATAAATTTAAAAAAGACTTTGGTAATGTATCTGTACTTGATACTCCAACATTCTTCTTCGGTATGAAACGGGGCGAAGAAATTCAAGTAACTATCGAAAAAGGTAAAACACTTATCATCAAAATGAACGGCTTATCTGAACCAGATGAAGATGGTAATCGTATCGTATTGTTCGAGTTCAATGGTCAACCTCGTGGTATTAAAGTTCATGATAAACATGCTAAGACTACTGGCGTTGTTCGTCGTAAAGCGGATGAATCTAACCCTGGTGAAATTGGTGCTACATTGTCTGGTTCCGTTGTTAAGATTCTCGTTAAAAATGGTCAATCTGTAGCTAAAGGTGAGCCATTGATCGTTACAGAAGCGATGAAGATGGAAACTACAATTACTGCTCCTATTGATGGTATCGTAGAAGAAATCCTAGTTCGTGAAGGTAGCCGCATCGAATCTGGCGACTGCTTGCTTCGCGTCGAAGATGCTCCTAAACGATAGTTAGAATAGTAGATAAAATTAAAAATATTATTTCTAAAGTATTTCATAACATAAAATGCTCTAGAATAATGGAAGAATCCCTAGGAAATCCTAGGGATTCTTTGTATTTTAAAGGCTTTCATGGTACTATATATAGTAGAGAAAATGGGCGTATTTTGCACTATTTTAGAGTGATTATTCGAAAAAGGAGTAGTAACAGATGAGATGTCCTTATTGCCAACACACAGACACGAAGGTAACAGACTCTAGAACGACTGATGAAGGTAATAGTATTCGCCGTCGCCGCGAATGTATCAATTGTGGCCGTCGCTTTACTACCTATGAAATTATAGAAGAAGTACCACTTATGGTATTAAAGAAAAACGGACGTCGTGAATTATTTGATCGCGGTAAATTATTAAATGGTTTATTGCGTTCTTGTGATAAACGTACCGTACCAATGTCTGTGATGGAACAAGTAGTGAATGATGTAGAGCGCGATATTCGTAATGAAATCAACCAAGAGGTAACTACTGATCGTATAGGTGAACTTGTATTGCAACAATTAAAAGATATCGACCAAGTTGCATATGTTCGATTTGCCAGCGTATATCGTAAGTTTGATAATATTGATAGCTTTATGGAAGAACTGAAAGCATTAAAAAAACTAGATGCTAAAAAACCAAAACGTGGTTAATTACTAATAGTATATGTGAGGCTTTATGATAGATTTACACTGCGATACGATAATGAAGTTAATAGATTATCCTAGTAATGGAGATTTGTATCGTAATACTTGGAAAGTCGATATAGAAAAATTACAAAAGGCTCACAGCAAGGTGCAGGATTTTGCATTATTTATCAATCTTGGTGATACAAATGACCCTTATGGTCGTTATGAAGCGATGCGTAATTTATGTACATCACAAATTCATCACTATGGAGAGCACATACAACATGTGCTCTCTTATCAAGATGTAGAGTCTGTATATGAGACTGGTAAGATTGGAGCTCTCATGTCTATTGAAGAGGGCGGCGTACTAGGTGGTGACTTAGATAAACTTAAACAAGCTTATCAAGATGGGGTTCGACTTATTACGCTTACCTGGAATTATCCAAATGGACTGGGTGAGCCACATTGTGGTGAGCAGCATAAAAAATTAACATCAAAAGGCGTTGAATTTGTAGAGGCTATGCAAGATTTAGGGATAATCGTCGATTGTTCTCATCTAAATGATGCTGGTACTGAGCAACTAGGAGATATTTTAGATGAACCATTTGTAGCATCACACTCCAATGCACGTGAAGTTACAGCCCATACTAGAAATCTACCAGATAATTTGATTAAGCTTATTGCTGATAAGGGTGGTGTTATAGGCCTTAACTTTGCCCAATCTTTTTTAGGCACATCACCGATAAGTCGAATTGAAGATATCGTAAAGCATGGCTTATATCTCATCAATAAAGGCGGGGAGGATGTAGTTGCATTAGGAACCGATTTTGATGGTATTAAGCCGGATATAGAAATTAAAGACACTTCTGAAATGTATCGATTATACGATGCATTTAAAGAAGCTGGTTTATCTGTGGAACAATGTGAAAAATTATTCTGGAAAAATGCAGATAGACTGTTAAAGGAGATTTTATAATGACTGATTTAAATCCAATCATTGCAGATCGTTTTACGGAGCATTTGGAAGTCTTTGGCAAGACAATGGAGCATATGGATACCATTCAAGAGATTGCATATCGCTGTAAGGCGGCTTTAGAGAATGGCAATAAAATTTTGTTCTGTGGGAATGGTGGTTCTGCTGCTGATTCTCAACATTTAGCAGCTGAATTGATTTGTCGCTTTAAAAAGGAACGACGCTCTCTTGCAGGTATTGCATTGACTACTGATACATCTGCATTAACAGCTATTGCAAATGACTATGATTTTGAATCTGTTTTTGCACGTCAAGTAGAGGGTTTAGGCCGTACAGGTGACGTTCTCATTGGGATTTCTACATCTGGGAACTCCAAGAATGTTGTAAAAGCTGCAGAAATGGCCCGTTCTATCGGCATGCACACCATAGCTTTCACAGGTGAAGGCGGTGGAAAACTAGGTGAATTATGTGATATTACATTAGCTATTCCAAGCAATGTGACAGCTCGTATTCAAGAAATGCACATTCTAGCAGGTCATATAATGTGCGAAATCATTGAAGAAGATTATTAACCGTTACGGTCATATTTATAAATAGATACATGTTTGAAACCCTGTTTTTTAGATAACTCGTTATACATGTATATTGTGGTAAGGAATAGGTGGATTATGATAAATGCTACCATTAATCAATTTTTGACAAAACAACTACCCAATCTAAAGATTGCCGTTATAGGTGATGTGATGGTAGATCGTTATGTTTTTGGTGATGTAAGTCGTATTTCTCCGGAAGCACCGGTTCCTGTAAACCGCGTGGCAAAGATGAAAGAAGTGCTTGGTGGCGCTGGTAATGTTGCGTCAAACTTATCAAATTTAGATTGCACAGTATATCTTGGTGCTATTGCTGGTAATGATGACCATGGTCGTTTATTACAACAATTGCTAAAGATGATCGTTCTACCATTACTAAAATGCGTATCTTAGGGGATCGCCAACAGATGATGCGCCTTGATTTTGAAACGATTACAGATTTAACAAGTGAGGAAGAGGAACGACTGTCTTCTTGGCTAGAAAATCTATGTAAGACTGGTATCGATGGTATTGTTGTATCTGACTATGGCAAAGGCGTTTGTACACCAACATTGCTTAAAAAAATCTTTAGTTTAGCTAAGGCGTATGGTGTACAAACCATTGTTGATCCTAAAGGTTCAGACTGGTCTAAATATAATGGTGCAACTTGTATTACAGTAGGTCATAAGTTAGCTAATGATGATACCACCATCGTAGAGGCAGCTAAGTCAGTACTGGCTAATGTTGATTTAGAATATATTGTAGCTACACGGTCAGCAAAAGGGATTACTGTTATTGCAAAGGATGGACGCACATGGCATAATCCGGCTACACAACAAGAGGTATTCGATGTAAGTGGTGCAGGTGATACGGTTGTATCTATGATGATGACATGCCTTGCTAGCGGTCTATCTATGCGTTTGGCATTACATATCGCAAATGGTGCTGCTGGCATTGTCGTATCTAAGGTGGGCACATATCCAATCCACCAATCTGAACTATTGGATTTATGGCATTCTTATAAGCATAGTGTTCAATCTAAACCTTTATACACAAAAGAAGAGATGAAGCAACTTATTGCACAATGGCAAAACAAAGGTGAAACTGTTGTGTTTACTAATGGTTGTTTTGATATTCTTCATCGCGGACATATTACATATTTACAAGAGGCGGCTCAGTTAGGCGACCATTTAATTATTGGATTAAATTCCGATGATTCTGTTAGACGCCTAAAAGGGGAAACGCGTCCCATCGTACGTGAAGAGGATAGAGCAGCATTATTAAGCGCATTGCGTTGTATCGATGGTGTGGTGTTATTCGAAGAGGATACACCAGCTGAACTATTAGCTTATTTACGTCCTAATACGCTTGTTAAGGGCGGCGATTATAAAATAGAAGACATTATTGGACGTGAGTCCGTAGATCATGTAGAGGTGCTTTCATTTAAAGAAGGTTATTCTACATCAGATATTGTAGGGAAAATAGCTACTATGGCTAAGGAGGGTAAATTATGATTATCGTAACAGGCGGTGCTGGTTTTATTGGCAGTAATATTGTGAAAGCATTAAATGATCGTGGTCGTACAGATATTCTTATTGTTGATGACCTTACAGATGGTCGTAAAATCCGAAATATTCAAAATCTAGAATTCTTAGATTATATCGATTGTGAAGATTTTGATTGTTCTATTGCTGATGGTACATTTGATGTAGGTCCTATTGAAGTAGTATTCCATGAAGGTGCTTGTGCTGACACAATGGAATATAACGGCAAATATATGATGAAGAACAACTATGAAGGTTCTAAAAATCTATTCCATTATTGCCAAGACCGTCGTATTCCATTCATCTATGCATCCTCTGCATCTACTTATGGCAATGGTACTAATGGTTTCGTAGAAAAACCAGAAGCCGAAGAAGCCCTCAATCCATATGCGTACTCTAAATTGTTATTCGATCGTTATGTGCGTAAATATGAAGGTGAGTATACAGCGCAAGTTGTAGGCTTACGTTATTTTAATGTATATGGTCCTAATGAAGCTCATAAAGATAAAATGGCTTCCTTAGTTCGCCAAATGTTCTACAAAAATAAAGAAACTGGTATTATCAATCTATTTGAAGGTACAGATGGCTACGAAGATGGTGGTCAAACACGTGACTTTATCTATGTTAAAGACGTAGTTAATGTAAACTTCTATTTCTGGGAACACCCTGAAATTTCTGGTACTTTTAACTGTGGTACAGGTAATGCTCATAGCTTTAACCAATTTATGCAAGCTGTTATCGACTACAACGGTAAAGGCAAAATTGAATACATTCCATTCCCAGAGGTATTAAAAGGCAAATATCAAAGCTTTACAGAGGCTGATACTACTAAATTGTTGGCTGCTGGTTATGATAAAGGGTTCCATAAAATGGAAGATGCTGTTAAAGAATATTGTGAACTACTCGATAATAATGAAGGGTATTTACGTTAATGCGCAAGGTATTATTTTTAGATCGCGATGGTGTTATCAATAAAGATGTTAGCTATTTATATAAAATCAGCGATTTAGAATGGGTAGATGGAGCTAAAGCGGCATTGGCTTATGCGTATAGCAAGGGCTATGATCTCATTGTAGTGACTAATCAAAGTGGTGTAGCTAGAGGTTATTATAAGGAATCTGATGTTCAGATTTTACATGACCATATGGCTCATGAACTAGACCGCAGTGGGGCACCGATTTTACATTTCTATTATTGTCCTCATCATAAAGAAGGATCTGTACCTCTGTATGCTGTCGATTGTGAATGCAGAAAGCCAAAGCCTGGTATGATTAATCAAGCTATTAAGGATTATGATGTAGACCCTAAAAGTAGTTTCCTTATTGGCGATAGTCAGCGCGATGTTGATGATGCAGCAGAAGCGGCTGGTGTAAAAGGCTATCTATTTACAGGTACAAATTTGTTAGATTTTATTAAGACTATTATTTAGTCCATTATTTATTTTACGTTTACTTTAGATTAAATTAGATTCAACGGTGTTATGAGGCTTTTTAGTTGTTGTGTTGTATTTTGGGAGGCTATATGAAAGATTACAAGAATATACTCATCATTAAGATGAGTTCTTTAGGTGATGTGATTCATGCATTGCCTACCTTGTATGCAGTGCGTAAAAATTGGCCTAATGCGCATATTACATGGGCTATTCATGAACAATTTGAGAGTCTCCTACCTGGTAAACCATGGGTAGATGATGTAATCATTATCGACAAGAAACAACTTAAAAAGCCTGCTTATCTATGGCAGTTACGTAAGGATTTACATAGCCGTCATTTTGATATGACTTTAGACCTTCAATGTATTGCAAAGAGCGCCATTGTATCATTATTATCTGGTGCGCCTGAAAAATATGGCTACTGGGAGCTTCGTGAAGGCAGTAATTTAGTTAATAAAGCACTTGTTGGTGAACATAAATACGATCATGTTATCGAACGATACCTCGATACCGTACGTGCTCTTGGAGGCGATGTAGAAGGCGTAGAGTTTCCTATGCCTGCTTATGTGGAGGCGGAGAAGTCTGTTAAGCATAAGTTACAATCTCATGGTGTAGAAGATGAATATGTAGTAGTTGTACCAGGTGCTCGTTGGATTGTTAAGGAATGGCCACTTCTTAACTTTGGCGAGCTATGTATCCGCTTATGTGAATCTGGTAAAAAAGTAGTTATTGCTGGTGCTCCAGATGATGCAGAAAAAGGAGCTTTCATAGAAAACTATGTAAAAAATAAGAATCTCATCAACCTAGTGGGATCTACATCCATGCCAGAGCTAATTGAGTTGATTCGTCACTGTGAAATTTTCATCAGTGCTGATACGGGTCCTTTGCATATTGCTAATGCTCTTAAGCGGCCTTTGATTGCATTATTTGGAACCACATCTCCAAAGCGAACTGGTCCATATGGAGGGAGTCATGTACATCTTATTATTTCACCTACATCAAAG
>JAWERH010000070.1:0-4907 GCA_032482215.1 Veillonella sp.
TATGTCTATAAAGGCAGATAATCTTCGTGCATATATTGATGCATCTGGTGTAAAACCAGGTCAAAATAATGTAACCATTGGATTTACCCCTCCAGCGGGAATGAGCCTTGTTGAGGTTAAGCCTGATACTATAACAATTAATGTAGACGAATATGCAGAACGAAAGATACCAGTTGAAATTGTTCCAATTGGTAAGTTCTCAGATGATGTTGCGCTCAAGTCATATACTATTGTACCGAAAGAGGTAACTGTATCTGGGCGTAAACAGCTTGTTAACGCTGTAAATAAGGTTGTTATGAAGGTTAATATTGCTGGTCAAACTAAGAACTTTAGTGCTGTTAGTACATTAGAAGCTTGGGATGTATCTGGTAATGTATTAGATGTACATATCAATCCGATTAAAGGTCAGGCACAATATGAATTAAATTTATTGCGTAAAGATAAAGCGGTTCCTATTACAGTACCAACTGTGGGAACGGTAGCTGATGGGTATGAGGTTAAGTCCATATCCGTTACACCGACCCAATTGACTGTAACTGGCCGTGAAGAAATGATTGACTCTGTTTCAGAAATTCAAACAGAGCCAATTGATCTTACTGGTGCGACTAAGGGAATCCAAGGTAATTACAACTTAGTATTACCGAGTGGTGTCAATGGTAATGTTACTACAGTACATGTTAAGGTGGATATACAAAAGAAAACTACGTAGTTCATGAAATTAAAGATGTAATGGTGATTTCCAAAATAGTTATTACTATAGACCTAAATTAAAAATAAGACCCTAATAGAGGATACGATAAAACTCTATTAGGGTCTATTTTAATGCTTTGTTGGGATACTCTGTTTATTATGTATTAGCTTTTACAGTAATATTGTATAATAATATTGTATGACCAATTTCTAGTAGGTTAAATTTGAAGGATTTAGGTCAAATAATAAAGAAATTTGCTAACCTAAAAGGATAGTTTCAATAAGGAAAGATATGATTAGAATAATAAACCTCCGCGTGGCTGTTACGGTCAAGTCGGATATAAAGGATATTGTAGAAAAGAAATATCCCCAATTGCGAGGCGCTATTGAAACGATTCACGTTGTACGACGTGCCGTAGACGCTCGTAAAAAACCAAATATTGTCTTTGTATATACTTTGTTTGTTGAGGTTCATAATGAAGCTCAAATCATGAAAAAACTAGGCAAACAAAAGGATGTATCTGTATTTACAGCAGAAGATCCAGAGCCTATCGTTTATGGGAATGTGCCTTTAGCACATCGTCCCGTAGTTATGGGCTTTGGTCCCGCAGGTATGTTAGCCGCATTCTACCTTGCCCGTGAAGGCTATCGTCCTATCGTCTTTGAGCGCGGTCAAGATGTAGATACGCGTAGCGAAGACGTAGAAACGTTCTGGAAAGAGGGCGTCTTTAAACCTGAGTCCAACGTACAATTCGGTGAGGGCGGTGCAGGCACCTTCTCTGATGGCAAATTGACGACTCGAGTTACCCATCCTAGATTGCACGAAATTTCCAAATACTTTGTTGAATTTGGTGCACCTGAAGAAATTTTATATAAACATAAACCTCACGTAGGTACTGATAAATTGCGTACCATGGTAAAAGCTATGCGTGAGCGCATCATTGAATGGGGCGGTGAAGTTCGCTTCGGTGCAAAGATTACAGATGTATTTATCGAAAACGACCGCATCGTAGGTGTTGAAGTTAATGGTAGTGAGCGCATTGATACTACCGTTGTTTTATCTGGTGTAGGACATAGTGCACGTGATACGTATGAAATGCTACATAAACGAAATGTAGAAATGACAGCAAAACCATTTGCTATTGGTGTTCGTATCGAACATGCTCAAGCTTTGATCGATGAGTCCCAATATGGTGTAGAGCCATCTAGCTTGGGCCTTGGTGCAGCGGAATATTCTCTTGTGTACCACGATAAAGAAACAGGTCGTACAGCGTATAGCTTCTGTATGTGCCCAGGTGGTCAAGTTGTAGCGTCTGCGTCCGAAAATGGTGGTGTTGTTGTAAATGGCATGAGTTTGTATGCTCGTGATAGCGGTGTTGCGAACAGTGCTATCGTAGTTAATGTAGGTCCCGATGACTTTGGTACGCATCCACTTGATGGGGTAGCTTTCCAACGGGAATGGGAACGCAAGGCGTATGAGTTGGGCGGTTCTAACTTCCATGCACCAGCGCAAACAGTAGGTCAATTTTTGGGACTTTCACCGGCACCTAGCGTACAAGATAGCACCTATAGCTATGAACCGGGTGTAGTGAACTGCGATTTACATGATTGCTTACCGCCATTCGTTACAACCGTATTAGAACGGGCATTGCCGTATTGGGGCCGTCGCATTCGTGGATTCGATGATCCTGCCGTATGTATGACAGGCGTTGAAACCCGTACCTCTGCACCACTTCGCATGGGGCGCAACGAAGATCGCGTTTCTCCAACTGTAGGTGGCTTCTACCCGATGGGCGAGGGTGCTGGCTACGCTGGCGGTATCATGAGCGCAGCTCTTGATGGGGCAGAAACGGCCATTTTATGTATGGCTAAATACGCAAAACCAAACTAGTTGGTAATATATTGTGAAGTGAACTACAGTATAGGTTCATATTGATACCGTAATATAGTTGTATCTGTATAGTATCTATATGTGTGGTGTATATAATGTGATATAATACACAACAGTGAATATATGAGGACTTGTGATATACACAAATCCCTAGAGGAGGATAATTATGGCTCGTTTATTTGGCACAGATGGTGTACGTGGTGTTGTTAATGAATTTTTAACACCTGAATTAGCCTATCATTTAGGTCGTGCAGCGGCTACGCATTTTGGTAAGGAAAAGGAACATCCTACGTTCTTAATCGGTCGCGATACGCGTATTTCTGGTTCTATGCTTGAAAGTGCATTGGCAGCAGGCGTTTGCTCTGTAGGTGGTAATGTAGTCATTGCAGGCGTTGTACCAACTCCAGCAGTAGCTTACCTAGTACGTCAACAAGGTTTTGATGCGGGCGCAGTTATTTCTGCATCTCATAATCCATATCCAGATAATGGCATTAAATTCTTCGATGGTAATGGTTATAAATTGCCAGATGAAGTAGAAGATCAATTGGAAGAGTATGTTCGTCAAAGTGCGGATAATGAATTGCCACGCCCTACAGGTGACGGCATCGGAAAAATAGAGCACAACAGTAACTTAGCTCATTTCTATGCTCACTTTGTACGTCATACAATCGATACATCCTTGGAAGGCATGACAATCGTTTATGATGGTGCTAATGGTGCTGCTTCTAGTGTAGGCCCTGAAATTTTAGCGGGCCTTGGCGCTAAAGTTATCAATATTAACGTAAATCCAGATGGCTTAAACATCAACCATCACTGTGGTTCTACGCACATCGAAGGCTTACAAGTAGCTGTACAACAACATAATGCAGACCTTGGTATCGCTAATGATGGCGATGCGGACCGTTGCTTATTGGTTGACGAAAAAGGTCAAGTCCTCGATGGTGACCAAATCATGTTGTTATGCGCTCTTAAATTGAAAGAAGAGGGCAAACTTAAAGATGATACTGTAGTTGGTACTGTTATGAGTAATATTGGCTTCCATAAAGCCGCTCAAGAATTAGGCATGAAAACATTTGCTACTGCTGTTGGTGACCGTTATGTATTAGAGTATATGCGTGAACATAATCTCTCCGTTGGCGGTGAGCAATCTGGTCATGTAATCTTCTTGGATTACAATACAACTGGTGACGGTATGTTGACAGCTGTACAAGTAGCGGCTCTTATGAAAGAGAAAAACCAACCACTTTCTGAATTGGCTGGTATTATGACTAAATATCCTCAAGTTCTTATTAACGTTCGTGTTGCTACAAAAACAGGTTGGGAAGACAATGATATTATTAAAGCTGCCATCGTAACAGCGGAAGGTGAACTTGGTGTAGAAGGTCGCGTTCTAGTTCGTGCATCCGGTACTGAACCACTCATTCGCGTAATGGCAGAAGGACCTAACCAAGAAGCACTACAAGCACTATGCCAAGAAATCGCCGATATTATCGGTAGAGAACAAGGGTTAGCTGAATAACTCTTGATGAGTAGTTTGATACCATTCCGTTTGGTTCCATTCTACAACTTTTATATTAAAGGTATACCCTCCTATATATGTCCCTTTGCTCCGTCCTACGTAAAGTCGCTGCAGGAACATATATAGGAGGCTTAGATATGAGTGATATTTCAAATTGAATAATCATAATGAATAACCTTTTTGTTTTGGGTTATTTTAAGATTAGAGGGTGTCATTATGAAAACAATAGGTTTAATTGGGGGAATGAGCTGGGAAAGTACGATTACGTATTACCAAGTTTTGAATGAAACTATTAAGCAAGTTTTGGGCGGCTTACATTCGGCAAAATGTATTCTATATAGCGTTGATTTTGAAGAAATAGAAAAGTGCCAGGCAAATGGTGATTGGAATAGAAGCGCTGAAATTTTATCCGATGCGGCTCAATCTCTTGAAAAGGCCGGTGCTGATTATATTGTTATATGCACGAATACAATGCATAAAGGTACCAAGTACACGATGCAACAAGATTTTTATAAATGCATCTTGGAAAATCGGGGAATTCATGTTGTTATCCCTAACGAAGATCAAGTTGAACTTGTAAATGATATTATATACAATGAATTGTGTTTAGGTGTTATTTCTAATGAATCTAAACAACAATACTTAGATATTATTGGTGATTTGGTAAAATCTGGTGTACAAGGTGTTATTTTAGGCTGTACTGAAATCGGACTACTTGTTAAACAGGATGATACGGATATACCGTTATTTGATACTACATTGATACATGCAAAAAATGCGGCGTTGATTTCTATTGATGGAGCATAA
>JAWERH010000071.1:0-5870 GCA_032482215.1 Veillonella sp.
AGACGTCATAACGGCAATTCTGATGTGTCTAAACTGAATTATGAGTTACAAATCTTGTCATCTCGTAAATCTGATGTAGAACATCAGTTAGAGGCACTTTTGAAAGCGGCAACACCTGTGGTGAGCCCAATTCCATCCATAGAGGGAGCGGCACATCTTGATCGTTGGATCCAAGAAGGTCATACGTTGCAAGCTATTTATGATGAAGCCCTTGCAGCTTGGCAGAATTGGTTACCTCAAGGGGCGGCGAAGAGTCTTAACGAAGATGATTTCTTTGGTCTCAAACAAGAGTATGATCAATATCATGAACAATTACGCACCATTGAAGGCTATGAAAAGCGATTAGCTGAGCATAAAGAAGGGTTGCGCGTTATTGAAGACCAAGCGATGACATTGTGGTATAACCTTGGTGTGGAGGCGCCAGTATCTCCAACAGAGTTAAAACGTATTTATAACCAATACAAAAACTTCCAACAAAATAAAATTGTATGGGAACAAAAGGAAGCACAACGTAAAAGCTTCCGCAATGAGTACGATAATTGGCACCGCAAAGAAAAAGAATGGCAAACCATTTACAAGCAAAGTCAGGTTCAGTTAGATTTACTAGCGCCTGATGCGGAGAATAGAGATTTATTTTATCGCCGCTTGCGTGAAGGCAATAAGGATAATTGGCTTGATGAATTAGCGCATTCTGAACGAGAAATAGCATCCATTGAAGATAAGTTGGCAATCTTATATGAGCGCCGTGGTCAAATTGTGGAGTCTATGCGTGCCCTAGGTTCTGACCAAGAGCAACACCAAATGCTTCAAGAGCGTGAAGCGTTACAAAATTTGATGAGTCACTGCATGGATAAGGCTCAACAATCGTACGAGCAAGAAAAGCAGCCTCATATGTTAGAACTTGCATCTTCTTATATAGAACGTTTGACTGGCGGTATCTATACCTTTGATATCCTTGGTATCAACGAAGGTGTAGCCTTGGTTAATGGCAATGGAGAACGCTTAGAACTTAAGTTCTGGTCTAGTGGTTTAGCTGATCAAGTATACTTGGCATTGCGGCTAGCACGATTATCCTAGATGATATCCTCGTGCGCTTTGATGAAAACCGTCAACGTAGCGCGTTAGAATTATTAGCTGAAATCGGAAAGAACCAACAAATCTGGCTATTCACGTGCCAACGTTCTGTATTTGATATGGCTCAATCTATTACAGGCATTGATTGCCATAGATTGAGTCGCAATTAAATATTGATTGCCATAGATTAAGTCGCAACTAAATGTAACCCCTGTGAAGGTATATAGCTTTCACAGGGAATAGTAATGACAACGTTATAAGTGATGTAACTAAAGTAACTGTTTTAGTTATCATAGTGTGTTAGTATTGATTAGAAAGAAAGGGGTTGAGTACTTGAATACAGCATATTTAGATATGATCTATATGCGCCAAGCTGGTCGTAGCCAAGCGGAATACCGCAAAATCAAAGAAAAATATACGCTCTTTGAAATTACAAAAGAGCCTGAGTTGTGTGCTCGTGTTACAGAGCTACCTGTAAAAGAATACGGCGTAGATGCAGCCATCCTTTACAAGGATATTATGAGCCCTATGGTAGGGATGAATGTAAACGTAGAGCTCAAGGCGGGTGTGGGACCTGTGTTTAACACACCGATTCGCTCCATGGCTGATGTAGATACATTAGATACCTTTGATCCTACAAAGGTAGATTATATCGGGAAAACGATTAGGTTATTAACATCCGGTATGCTCGACGTTCCGCTCATTGGATTCTGTGGCGCACCATTTACGATTGCGTCTTACCTTATCGAAGGGGGACCAACAAAGAATTATAATAAGACCCGTGGCATGCTTATAGGTGCACCAGATGTGTGGAATGCATTGATGACAAAGTTAGCAGATATGTCCATTGAATATTTATCTATGCAAGCCGAAGCCGGTGCGAATGCATTACAAATCTTCGACTCTTGGGTTGGTGCAGTGAATGCGGACCAATATAAACAAGGTATTTATCCTCATATGGAACGGATTATTAAGACTGTAAAGGAGCGATACCCTCACTTGCCTATGGCTATGAATGGTGTTGGTACCGATCATCTCGTATCTATTTGGTCTCATTTGCCATTGGATGTAATCGCTCTTGATTGGCGTAGCTCCATCGTTATGGCTAATGAACGAGGCGTAACACAAACGGTACAAGGTAATCTCGATCCAGCCTACTTATTTGCTGATGAAAAAACATTAGCTCACGAAGTGGATCGTATCTTACTTGATGGTGTTCGTTATGGCCGTCATATCTTTAATTTAGGCCATGGTGTATTCCCAGAGGCGGATCCTAAAAAGCTCCATTGGCTCACAGACTATGTACATGAACGCAGTCGTGAATTATGGGCACAAGAGGGGTAAGCTAGTGAACATCGAGAAAAAAGGATTATTATTCTTATCCTATGGTAGCCCTTCAAGTAAGGATGATTTAGTGCCATATATGACGAGTATTCGTCATGGTCGCGTACCGACCGATGCGGAAGTTGCAAATCTTACCCATCGTTATGATGTCATTGGTCAGTGGTCCAACGTAGAATTAGAAACGATGGCAGAACGTCAATATAATAGACTGCTTATGTTGTTGCCATCCATACCATCGGCCATCGGATATCTTCATATGAAGCCGTCCATTGCTGATGCGGTAGATGCATTAGTCAAACAAGGTGTAGAGCATATTATCGCTATCGTAACGGCCCCATTCTTTACGTCTCTTGGTACTGGTGCTTATGAGAAACAAGTGCAGGCTGCAATTGGTGACTTTCAAGATGTAACCTTTGATGTTATTCGTGCTTGGTGGGATCAACCTTCCTTTATCGAGTATTGGGTAAAAGCAGTTTCAGATTGCATCAATGACACTAAAGATGTATTTGTTATTTTTAGTGCTCATAGCATACCTCTTATTAATAGTCATAATGCAGACTCTTATGCATTGGCCTTAGAGGAAAGTGCAAAAGAAATCGCTCAACGTTGTGATTTGGAACAGTGGTCTGTAGCTTGGCAGAGCGCAGCCCCTCACGGACAATGGTTAGGGCCAACCGTAGCGGAAGCAATCAATCAATCTTTGCATAGTGGTGCGATACATATAGCCTTTGTGCCATTTGGCTTTGTAAGCAATCATGTAGAGGTATTGTACGATAATGATGTAGAGTGTAAAGAACTCGTTGATGCTGGCGGCGCTGTATATATGCGTGCAGAAATGCCGAATTGTGATGAAACATTCTTGCAAGCGATGGCGAGTGCAATAATAGAAAGGATTCATTCGTGAATGTAACAATAGTGGGCGGTGGCTTAACCGGATTGACAGCGGCTTATTATTTAGGCCGTGCAAAGCCGGACTGGACCATCACTCTTTATGAACAAGCACCACGATTTGGTGGGAAAATACAAACACAACGCGTCGATGACTTCGTAGTAGAGCTCGGACCTGATTCTTACTTAGGCCGTAAAACGGAAATGACGGATCTCGTCTATGATCTCGGATTAGGGGACACCCTTGTATCGAATGAAACAGGGCAAGCCTTTGTGTATGACAAAGGTTCTATTCATCCTATTCCAGGGGGCTCTATCATGGGCATCCCTACGGAAATGATGCCTTTTGTGAAAGCAACGCTTATTTCTTGGCCTGGCAAATTGCGAGCTGGTTTAGATTACTTTAAAAAGCCATACCAGCTAGATAAAAATGGAGATGTATCCATTGGTCATTTCTTTCAATACCATTTAGGTCAAGAAATGATGGATAAGCTCATCGAGCCTCTATTGGCGGGTATCTATGGTGGTGACATTTATAAAATTAGCTTGTTATCTACATTCCCTCATTTTATTCAAGTAGAACAAAAATATGGGAACATGGTAAAAGGCATGATGGCTGCTAAGATGGGCCACTCTAAAGCGGGGGTTACTAAAGCGGCTAAAGGCGCCGTAGCTGAAGGGGACGTACCGCGTGCTGGTAAAGGGACTATGACAGACCGTCAATTCGAAAGTCATGAAGCGAAGTCTAGTCAAACTGTATCTACGAATAATAGTTCAAACAGTTCTGGCCATGCCACAAATACTAGTCCACACCGACAAACTAGTAAGGTTCAAGCAGATATGGCGAGCCGAAAGGGGACTGCTGCTCAATCTGGTATGTTCCGCCAGTTAACAGGCGGCCTTGAAAGCGTTATTACTGCTATCGTTGATGCCATGCCTAGTAATGTGCACTTGTATACAGGTACGCTAGTTTCTAATATTCGATATGTTGAAGGTATGTATGCTATCGATGTGGAGAACTCTGGAAACGATGCTTGTGGCTGTCAGTCTCATTCTAAATCTATTAGAACTGCGTCTATTAATGCTGAGAAAAGGGTAGAAGCTAGTGATTCTACTACAGATTCAGCTATAGAGGTACTCCTTGATAAAGCTCCTGCTATGGCGGATCATGTGATTATCGCGACACCGCCTGCCACATATACGCAATGGTTTAAGGATGATCCGGGTTTTGATTTCTTGCGCTCCATGGAGCAGTCTAGCTGTGCTATTGCTATTATGGCCTTTGATAAAGCTACCTTTGATGGAGACTTAAAAGGTTCGGGCCTCTTGATTACACGCAACACAGATACGCCTCTTACAGCGTGTACTATTCTTAATCAAAAATGGCCTCAAACAACGCCTGATGATAAAATCGTATTGCGCGTCTTTATTGGAAAACCTGGCAATGATGTAGTAGAGCATCTCAATGATAAGGAACTTTCAGAGTTAGCGGTAAAAGAAATTCAACGCATTATGAATTTTGCAGCACAACCTGAATGGGTGCGCATCAATCGTCTCATTCACTGCATGCCGCAATATAATGTGGGCCATCGAGCAGGTATTACAGCAGTGCGTGAACATGTGGCAAAACACTATCCAAATTTACATCTCATTGGTACACCATTTGATGGCATCGGTATTCCTGATGGTGTGAAGCAAGCGAAAGAATTAGTACAGTCTATTGTGGATAGTAATAAAAGTTAATATTAATAAATAATTATAAGAAAAGACTCCATATGCTATAATAGTATATGGAGTCTTTTCGATTCTTAAAGTAATAGATATATATCCTTTTAATATAATCACCATAGATAGGAGTGATCACAATGGGAAAAGCAATCCCTACAGTAGAAGGTTGGCATAGCCAACACATGGTCTTTGCCATGGATTTCAGTGCATGGAACTGCTTTACAGCTGAAGAAAAAGCAGAAGCACGCAACGAATTAAAAGCATTTTTAGCGGATCTTGAAGCTAAACATCAAGCTAAAGAAGGTAGCTATGCATTCTATGATTGTAATGGCGCAAAAGGGGACTTAATCCTATGGGTTCTTGGTCCATCCCTTGAATACTTGGCGCAAGTAGAACGCAAATTCCGTCGCCTTGCGATTGCAAGCGTATTAGTTCAAACATATTCCTATACATCTGTAACAGAAGTAAGTGCGTACGTTAAAGCTAAACTGGATACAGAAGAAGTTAACCAAAAACTATACCCTCATGTACCTCGTGACAAATACATCTGCTTCTATAACATGAGTAAAAAACGTGAAGGTGATGACAACTGGTTCATGCTACCACCACAAGAACGAGGCATGTTGATGAAATCTCACGGTGAACTTGGTAAAACATACTTAGACGTTTTATCCGAATTTACAACAGGTGGCTGTGGCCTAGACGACTGGGAATGGGGCATTACAATCTTCAGTAATGACGACATCCAATTCAAAAAAATCGTATATGATATGCGCTTTGAAGTAGCCAGTGCAAAATACGGCATCTTCAGCGACTTCTACGTTGGTACCATCATC
>JAWERH010000072.1:0-12062 GCA_032482215.1 Veillonella sp.
TCGTTTTGGTCTTGCAAAGGAAGCCTTTGCTCATACTGCAGCTTATGATGTAGCCATTGCTAACTATATGAGTGGTGTCTTAGACGAAGGTCCTACACCTCCAGAATATTTAAGTGCTTATGAAAAGGTAACAGACCTTCGCTATGGGGAAAATCCGCATCAAAAAGCGGCATTCTACAAAGAAATCGGTAAAGCCCATGGCATGGGCGCTTTGAAACAACTCCATGGTAAAGAGCTTTCTTATAACAATATCGTAGATATGGAAGCAGCTTGGAATATGGTGTGGGAGTTTGCAGATCCTGCAGCATGTATTATTAAGCATACAAATCCATGTGGTGCAGCTACAGCAGCTACATTGCATGATGCTTACGTAAATGCTTACGAAGCAGACTCCGTATCTGCCTTTGGTGGTATCGTGGCTTTAAACCGTGAAGTTGATGCTGCTACTGCCGGAGAAATGAGCAAAATTTTCTTAGAAGTCATTATGGCACCTGCTTTCACAAAAGAAGCATTACACATCCTTGAAGCAAAGAAGAATATTCGTCTCATTGAGTTATCTAAACCTGAGTCTGGACAAGTGACAGTGAAAAAAGTCTCTGGTGGTCTATTGGTGCAAACAGAGGATGATATCCAAGAAGACCGCGCTCACTATAAAGTAGTTACGAAGGTACAACCAACAGAGGAACAATGGAAAGCCCTTGAATTTGCTTGGAAGCTTGTAAAACATGTAAAATCCAACGCTATTTTGATTTCTAATGAAAAACGTACCCTCGGTGTGGGGGCTGGTCAAATGAACCGCGTTGGTTCTGCGAAAATTGCCCTTGAACAAGCTGGTGAAGCTGCTAAAGGCGCTGTATTAGCTTCTGATGCATTCTTCCCATTCGGTGATACTGTAGAGACATCGGCAAAACATGGTATTGCAGCTATTATTCAACCGGGTGGCTCTATTCGAGACGAAGAATCCATCAAGGCTGCCGACGAAGCGGGCATTGCCATGGTGTTTACAAGCATTCGCCACTTTAAACATTAATCGGTTGAGATATTTAGCTTATAGTTAAGCACAATTACTAACTATTTCTTCTACTATGAACTTGATGGCGTTTAGGCGCCGATGGAGGACTTATGAAAGTATGTGTAATCGGTAACGGCGGCCGCGAACATGCATTGGCATGGCGATTGTCCATCAGCCCTAGCGTAACAAAGGTATATGCCATTCCTGGTAGTGCGGCCATGTCAGATTGTGCAGAGCTAGTCGGCATTGATTGGCAGCAAAGCGATCATTTAATTCGTTTTTTGAAAGATAATCACGTTGATTTAGTTGTTGTTGGTCCAGAGGCTCCTCTTGTAGCAGGACTAGCAGATGCACTCAATGTAGCTGGAATTCCTGTGTTTGGTCCATCTAAAGCGGCTGCTCAATTAGAAGGGTCTAAGGTATTTGCCAAAGACCTTATGAAAAAATACAATATTCCAACCGCTGCGTATGGTGTATTCCACAAGGTAGACGAAGCAAAAGAATTTATCGCTCAAACAGGTGCTCCTATCGTGGTGAAGGCTGACGGTTTAGCGGCCGGTAAGGGCGTTGTAGTAGCAATGACCGTAGAAGAAGCGAATGCAGCTGTAGAAGATATGCTTAGCGGTAATCGCTTTGGTGACGCAGGCAGCACCGTTGTTATCGAAGAATTCATGGAAGGTGAAGAAGCGAGCTTACTTGCCTTTGTAGACGGCAAGACGGTAGTGCCTATGATTGCTTCCCAAGATCATAAACGCATCTTTGATGGTGATAAAGGTCCTAATACTGGCGGCATGGGCACTTATGCACCAGCGCCAGTGCTTACCGATACATTGCGTGATGAAGCGATGAAAACGATCTTAGAACCTATGGTGGCAGCCATGCAAAAAGAGGGTATGCCTTATGTAGGTTGCCTCTATGCAGGCCTTATGATTACGCCTCAAGGTCCTAAGGTTGTAGAATTTAATGCACGCTTTGGCGATCCAGAAACACAAGTTGTATTGCCATTACTTGATAGTGATTTAGGTCAAATCATGATGGCTTGTGCCACAGGTACATTAACAGCTGATATGGTGAAATGGAAAGACTCCTCTGCTGCTTGTGTCATTCTTGCTTCTAAAGGATATCCTGAAACATCCTCCAAGGGTGATGTGATTCATGGTGATATTAAACAACATGATACAACCATCGTATTCCATTCTGGCACAAAACTAGTAGGTGAAGAGTATGTCACAAATGGCGGCCGCGTGCTTGGTGTTGTAGGCCTTGGTAAAGACCTTAGAACAGCGCTCGATAGAGCTTATGGACGTATAGAACACATCAATTTTGAGGGCATGCAATATCGTACAGATATTGGGGCGAAAGCTTTCAAATAAACTAAAGGTCTTTTAAATCATGTAACATGTATTTAAATAGTACAATAGCATTTCAGAAATATAAAAACCTCTACATTTATGCATAGCGCATGTGGTGTAGAGGTTTTTATTTTCTACCTTTTAATGGTTACCTATGTTATAATAATGTAGATATAAAGAGGGCCCATCGACGTGTGATGGCGTTAGGCTCATCTTAGAAGTACATCTTCTACATATTAGGTGTTTTTACTATAGTCTATTTTTCGTATAGCGACATACAACTATGAAATATAACAAAGAACCGTTAAAACTGAATAGTCCGGTATCATTTTGGATGAATTTTCCCAATGAAGAACGCGTGTTTTGGGTGGATCGCCAAAGTGACCGCATCGTTGTGGGCGCTAAACGTCTAGCGACGGTTAAAGATGATGACGATCGCCATAATTATGCTTATGTATTTTATGGGGATACTTTTTTTGATACTGTAAAAGACCCTAAATGGTCTAATATGGGCCATGAAATGATTGCTTTTACCCATTATTACATCGTAGAAAATGGAGAGTCTTTCTATCTACATGCTGGTGAAAGTGTACCCATTGAGAATTATGAGGTGCCTCGAGTTCATCACAACTACAAAGAAACTAGCGATGATAAGGCTGATTGGGATCGTTTGATGAATGCTATTGCCAATGGCATAAGTAGCGGTGAGATGACTAAGGTCGTCTCCTCTCGCGAGGTGGAATTCACTAGCGAAACACCATACAATGTGGCAAGTATTTTGGCTAATTTGGTCGATAATAATCCGAATTGCTTTATCTTTGGCTATGAAAAGGATGGGCGTACCTTTGTAGGGGCATCGCCAGAAATTTTAGTCCGCCATCGTGGCAGTGAAATTCTTAGCTATGCACTAGCTGGAACAGCCCCAAAGGATGGTCCTAACGGGTGGACGAAGGAACAATTACTAACTAATACAAAAAATATCGTTGAACATAATATTGTTCGCGACCGTATCGTAAATACGATGAAACAAATTACTCCAGATGTTATGGTGGGGGAAACAGGCATTATGGAGTTATCTCACCTCTATCATTTGCGTACCATAATTACCGCAAAGGATAGTACAAAATCTCTTGTGGAATGGGCCAAATTGTTACACCCTACACCAGCACTTGGTGGTGAACCTCGAGAAAAGGCACTGGCCTTATTACAAGAGTATGAATCCCATGAGCGCGGTATGTACGCAGCGCCTTTTGGATTTATGAAGGATATGGGGGACGGCATCGTTGTAGTTGCCATACGATCTGCTCTTATCATGGATAATGTATTGTATGCCTATGCAGGATGTGGCGTTGTAGCTGATTCTGATGCGTATGAAGAATACGCTGAAACTAATAATAAAATGCGCACCATTCTTGATGCTTTATAATTGTTTCCGTACCTCTAGGGGTGTTTGAAAGGGAATATAATGAATGAATATATTGCTGCCTTGGTAGACGAGTTCTACCAACTCGGCGTCCGTCATGCAGTGTTTAGCCCTGGTTCTCGTTCTACGACGATGGCCATGCTGTTCAAGGAGCATGAAGGATTTGAAACCTATATGAATATAGATGAGCGCTCTGCTAGTTTTATGGCTCTTGGCATTGCAAAGGCTCATAAGGAACCAACTGTACTCGTATGTACCTCAGGTTCTGCTGTGGCCCATTATTTGCCAGCTGTTTTGGAAGCTCAATATAGCGGGGTACCGCTCATTGTACTATCTGCTGATAGACCTCATACATTATTGCATGTAGGGGCTCCTCAGACTGTAGATCAACACAAAATCTTTGGCACAGCTGTAAACTACTATGAAGAATTAGCAGTGCCTCAAGAATCTCATTACTATACATATCCTCGCCAAGTAGCTCGTAAAGCGTATATGAAAGCGATGGATACGAAAAAAGGGCCAGTCCATATTAATGTGCCTCTCTTTGAACCATTGGTGCCAGAATTGAGCCGTAACCATTTTGAGGCTGGTCGCAGTTCCTTTAAAGTGGTTAAACCAAACTATAGTAGTGAGTTTGGCTGTGATAATAGAAATAATTTGACTCATATTAATAATGAAGTTGATATTGCTCATGGAAATGATGGTACAAACGAGATTAATGATTTACTTGAAAGATATGAGCGCATACTTATCCTAGCAGGCCCGCAGATTGATATAGATGAAGCTAATACGATTTGTTCCTTTGGGGAGGCTTTACAAGCCCCTATTTTGGCTGATCCGTTGTCTAATGTAAGACGACGTTATAACTCGGCGGATAATCAAAGGGGTAAGGAGTGTGTCGATGCTAGTAATGTTGTTATCTCTACGTATGATGCATTATTAGCAGGGCAAGCTCTTTGGCGTGAGCTAAAACCAGACTGTGTGATTCAGTTTGGTCAAATTGTTGTATCGAAACGTGTACAACAGATGATTGCTAGCTGGACTGATGTGGAGTATATTGAGGTAAATCCTACGATGGACTCCATGAATCCAACAGGTAAAACTACCATGCATGTACAAGCTTGCATTGATGTTTTTACCCATTTGTATGGAAAAAACAATAACTCTGATGAGTACTTAAAAATATGGCAACGATTAGAACAAGAGGGTAAAAAGCAACTAAGTACAGTTATCGATGAGCCTCATTGCTTTGAAGGCCGAACCATACGCGAGTTGCAAGAACATATCCCTGAAGATGGACAAGTTTTTGTTGCCAATAGTATGACGATTCGCGATTTTGATTACTTCTGGTTCAGTGGAGAATCTAGAGCGGTTCTTTACGGTAATCGAGGTGTCAATGGTATTGATGGCACTATTTCTACGGCTCTTGGACTAGCAGCGAATGGTAAACCTACGTATCTAGTAACAGGGGATTTATCCTTGTTCCATGATTTGAATGGCTTGGCTGTAGCTAAAACTCATAATTTAAACTTAACCATTATTTTGCATAATAATGATGGAGGCGGTATTTTTGAATACTTACCTCAAAAGGGAACGAAGCATTTTGATTACTTGTTCTCTACATCGCAAGGCTTAGATTATAGTGGGGCGGCCAAACTTTATGGCTGTGGGTATACTAAAATCACGAGCCCTGATGAATTGAGTGCTGTGCTAGCTAATGTTAGCTCAGAAACAGGCGTTCATATCATTGAAATCCCTACAAATCGGGAATATAGTCGACAGTTACATAAGAAATATACAAAAGTTTCAGTTGATATGGAGGCATTACTATGAGTCAGTATTTTTGCAGTATTGTAGATAATGCTTTGCGTAATCCAGCTCAGCGCATGTACTTTGATTTGGGTGAATACCGCTACGGCTTGACTATAGTTGGCGATGGAGAACCTATTGTGTGTTTCCATGGCTTCTCTGAATCGAGCTATACTTGGGATGCTATTAATCTTCCCGGTTATCGCGTTATCCGTATCGACTTGATTGGTCATGGTGATTCCGATATTCCTGATGAAGATAAGGCGTATACGATCCCTCAAATGATAGAGGATTTGCATACCGTTATTTATCATATGGTTGGTGATAGATATTACCTCATGGGCTACTCCATGGGGGCCCGCATAGCGCTTTCTTATGCTTTGGAATATGAAAGTGAAATCAAAGGGCTCATCCTTGAAAGTGGCTCTGTAGGTATCGCCTCTGACGCTGAGCGATTAGAGCGCCGTAAGGCCGATCGGAGGCTCCTATTTTTGAAAGTCAAAAGCAACTTTCAGAGGGTGTAGAGGAATTAATCTATCTACGTCGTTCCAATAATAGTACATACGCCTTAGCCTGTACCTTGCGTGGCTCAGGTCAAGGTGTCATGCCTTATGTGGGGGATAAATTAGAAAAATTCTCTGTTGAAGGCCTATATGTGAGTGGCGCACTAGATACAAAATATACTACAATAGGAAGAGATGTATTTGGCAAGTTGCCAAACTTTAAACATGTCATCGTCGAAGGAGCGGGGCATAATGTACATATAGAAAAACCGCAAATGTTTGAACAAGCGGTATTAGATTTTTTACACAAGAAAGGTTAAGTCCATGAGCAAATTTGATTGGAAAGTATTGGATCGTAATTATGAAGATGTAATTTACGAAACATATAATGGCATTGCAAAGATTACTATTAATCGCCCACAGGTACGTAACGCGTTCCGTCCTAAAACTGTTATGGAGTTAATCGATGCTTTCACAGTAGCTCGTGAAGATAACGAAGTAGGCGTAATTGTATTGACTGGTGCAAACCACGGTCAAGGTGAAGATAAAGAAGCATTCTGCTCCGGTGGTGACCAAAGCGTACGCGGTCATGGTGGTTATGTAGGCGAAGATAATGTTCCTCGCGTTTGATTCGCGTTATCCCAAAACCTGTTATCGCTATGGTTAATGGCTTTGCTATCGGTGGCGGCCATGTATTGCACATCGTATGTGACCTTACTATCGCTTCTGAAAATGCTAAATTTGGTCAAACAGGTCCTCGCGTAGGTTCCTTCGACGCAGGTTACGGTGCAGGTTACTTGGCTCGCATGATCGGTCATAAACGCGCTCGTGAAGTATGGTTCCTTTGCCGTCAATACACAGCTGCTCAAGCTTATGAAATGGGTATGGTTAACTGTGTTGTACCATTCGACAAATTGGAAGAAGAAACAGTTCAATGGTGTAACGAAATTCTTGAATTGTCCCCAATGGCATTGCGCATGTTGAAAGGTGCCTTCAACGCCGATACTGACGGTCTTGCAGGCTTACAACAATTCGCAGGCGATGCAACATTGATGTACTACACAATCGATGAAGCAAAAGAAGGTCGTGACGCATTTAAAGAAAAACGTAAACCGAACTTCAAACAATTCCCTAAATTCCCTTAATCAGAACGTAGTACCAGTCTATTACTAGGAATGGGATGTATTGTAAAAACGACAAGTGCGCCTCTATATGAGGCGCCTTTCTTGTAATATCTGTGGTTATTAATTATTAATCATAAGACATTATCTTTAGATACGAGGTGAGACGATGGAATGGTTACGCTATGGTGCACAGCAGTATCCTAATCGCATATGTATAAATGAATATACCTATAACGATATATATGGCGGTGTGCTTCATGTGGCTAGTGAATTGCTACCTCTTGAAAGCTCCCGTGTGGCCATTTTATCGGACAACTCTGTTACTATGGCGATTTATGTACTGGCAGCTATGCTAGCTTATAAAGAGATATTGCTGCTGAATGTACATCTTAAGCCCAACGAGATAGGTAACCAATTGAAACAATTAGGTGTTACTACTGTATTACATAGTAAAGAACGGCGTAATCAACTGCCTAGTTCACTACGTGCCATTGAGTTTGAACCGCTAGAATCCATTCTATCTAATCTGAATTTAGAGGACACTTTTGATTGGAAATTTGATGATGCAGACATTGCAGCCATTATGAACACTAGCGCTACAACAGGTCAGTTTAAATCAGTACCACTTCGATGGGGGCAAATTAGAGCTCATGTACAAGCGTCTCAAGAGGTGTTAGGTAAAGCCGAACAAGATAATTGGCTTATGGTATTACCGTTGTTCCATGTCAGTGGATTATCTATTTTAATGCGATCACTTTATAATGGAACGGCTATCACTATATTGCCTAAATACGATGAGGCAAAGGTTTTAGAACTCATTGAAACCGAGAAAATTAATATGATGTCTCTTGTGCCCACAATTTTGACTCAATTAGAACCGAAGATTACACATCATACATTACGTGTTATTTTGCTCGGTGGTGAGTTCATTCCGATGACCTTAATCGATGCTTGTGAGAAGAAATTGTTACCAATTTACAAGACCTATGGCATGACTGAAACCTTTAGTCAAAGTGTGACCTTCTCTGTATTGGATTACCCTCATAAACGAGATTCTGTAGGTAAACCATTACCTGGTATGCAGGTTCGCATTGATAACCCTGATGCGGACGGAGTCGGTGAAATACATTTGAGTGGGCCTATGGTTATGACTGGGTATATCGACAAGGAACCTATCAATGGTGATCTTAATACAGATGATATCGGCTATGTCGATGAAGATGGCTTTGTATATATTCTGAATCGCCGCAAAGACCTTATTATCTCTGGTGGTGAAAACATTTATCCGAAGGAGCTAGAGGACCTAGTCTATACATTGCCAGCGGTGAAGGAATGTGCTGTTGTACCTGTATCTGATACTAAATGGGGGCAAGTATCTGCGCTATTTGTAGCCTTTCATGATGGTGAAAGTATGACTGCAGATGCAATTCTATCCTTTATGACTCAGTCCTTGGCAAAGTATAAAATTCCTAAATATGTAAAAATTTTACCTTCATTGCCTCGTAATGGGACCGGTAAAATCGTGCGTAATGAACTGCGTTTAGAAGATTGAGGCGCCTATGAATGATATTTTAAATTTTAAAAGTATAACTACATATCGCCTTAAACTACCGATGAAGTTTAATTTTAAAACCGCCAAGGGTGAGGTAAAAGAGCGAGAAACTATTGTTATCCGCATTGAGGACCAACAAGGTTATGTTGGCTATGGGGAATGTGTGGCTTTCACAGACCCATTCTATACGGTGGAAACTGTAGATACATGTTGGAAAAAATTGGTGGATGATTATATATTTAATCTCCGCTTGATGCGGCCTAAACCGCTTATGACCTATGTACGTCAGCTGCAATTCTGGCTAAATCGAGATCATATGCCGATGACCATTGCTGCTGTAGAAAATGCCCTCATCAATCTTCATTGTGAGAGACTTGGTGTGAATTCTGTTTCTTATATTATGGGACAGCCCTTACAAGATACCATTGAAAGTGGTATTGTTATCGGGGACGTACCAATAGAACAATTATTAGATACAGTAGAAACTCATGTGACAAATGGGTGTAAGCGCATTAAGTTAAAGGTAAATCCTACAGATGGCTATGAACGAGCATCTCTCGTCCGCAAGCAGTATCCAAACTTAGTTTTAGCTGCTGATGCAAACCAAAGCTATTCCTATGATGATATTGACAAGGTTCGTCAATTCAACGATTTGAAGTTAGCCTGCATAGAAGAGCCCTTTGCTATGACGACGCTGCAATCCTATAAAGACTGGAAGTGGAAACGTCTTAACAAGGATGATTGGAACATCGAAACACCTATCTGTTTAGATGAATCTATATTAGGCTATGATGATTTATCCTATGCTATTGAATATGGCCTAATTGACGTACTTAATATAAAAGTAGGGCGCATGGGCGGTCTTGTGCCAACGAAGGCAGCTATTAATCTTTGTAGAGAAAGTCATATTCCGTATTGGATTGGTAGCATGGTAGAGTCTGGAGTTTCTAAAATGCTCCATGCTCAACTCGCTGCACTAGGTGATTCCTATATGGCAGGAGACCTATCGGATTCTAATAGATACTTTGAACGAGACCTCATCTATCCCGACCTCACTTTTAAAAATGGTGTAATGCACGTACCTGATGGTGATGGGCTAGGTGTAACCGTTTTTGACGATAGATTAGAAGCGTATTGTATGGAGAAACGAACACTATGAATTTGATTGAAGCTTTACAAATTGAAAAGCCTCATATGACAAGTGATACTACATGTGTGGCAAAAATGAACTTAGGCGACTTTCACAAGCAACCGCAAGGTTACTTGAATGGAGGAGCGACCCTAGCCTTTGCAGAAATTGTAGCGGGAATGATGAGTAACGAACTCATTGGTGCTGATAAATTTGGTGTAGGTCAATCTATTACAGCTAACCACGTGCGCCCCGCACGATGTGAAGGCGCTTTAACAGCCCATGGTACACTATTAGTAAAAGGGAAAACCTCACATGTGTGGCGATTTGATATGAAGGATGATGCAGAACGACTCATCTCACAAGTGACCGTAACATTAGCTATTGTGGACTTTGATCGGTAATAGATAATAAGTAATAGGTAGTAGATAATAGATAACGATAAAAGGACAGTAAATACTATGTTAGTATCTACTGTCCTTTTTTAGGTTCTGTATAAGTTAATAATTGCTTATGGTTTATTACTTTTTACTAGCTATTTACGAGTTACTGTATATAGGTCTTCTATATCTGGAATATCATAAATAACCCAGGTGCCATCACCTAAATGACGCATCAAAACTCGTATATCTTTTGTCATATTCTTTTTATTATTTTGTATTGTTACTGTTACGGTGGCTGTATCTCCATCGTCTTCAGATTTGATGTTTTTTACCTCTACATCATGCTCTTTGAAGAGACGCCCATCTACAAGACGGTCGACCATGGACATATTGTCATCGTTTTGAGCCTTATTAGTAGAATCTGTTGAAGATGGCTGAGATTTAAAGCTATCTGGATCTTCGATATATTTTCGCATCACATCTTCGATTAAAGATGGACCAAATGTCTTAGCTGCTGCAATAGTTGCTTTACCAAATGGATTAGATGTATCTATATATTTATTGCCTTCCCGCTCTAAGATATTTTTTACAATAGATTTTGTATCTATGTGGCGTAAAGCTTCATCGGCATCTTTATCTTGAACAGCTTGATGAATAATTTTCAGCGTATAGGCTGGTGTGTGGGGAATGTACCACATGAAATACCATGCTGCTGCTAACGCACCTACAATAGCAATAATTAAGATGGTTATAAGTGATTTTGATTTCATTGTATTGCTCCAAAGTATTTTATATTACATTCTTATTATTTATATAATATATATTCTATTAATTAGTACTATTTAAAACAGTAGAACCTTCAAATATATGTACTAATAAACTATAGAAAATATATATGCTATAAAGTGGATAGGATATATTATTGCTTTAGCTAATTAAAGAATATATAATAAAAGTATCTTTCATAAAAATTCCATATAAAGAAGGGGAGAGTATGTTTAGTAAAAAGGTTATTATTAAATCTTTAGTATGTACAGCATTGACATGTAGTTTTGCTACATGCGCATTAGCAGCAGATAAAGATAATGGAGAAAAAGTTCAATCAAGCTGGATGGATCGTACTGATATTGGTATTGGTTTTAAAGGAATCCAGGAAGATTCCTATCATGATAATGCAATGCCTAATAAACAAATAACTGATAATAATCTAAGCTATGATACACGATTCCATTATCGTAATCATAACTCTAAGCAGAAAGTGAATACACAGTATTTTATAGAGACGTTACAACCCATAAAACAATATGGTAAAGATGGCAAATCCATGGTGTTTGTACAAGGACGATTAGATGGTAATGGTGGCGAAAAAGTTTCCACTACTACATATTGGAATGGTTCAGATTCAGATTTTGGAAGAATTGACGGTCAAGGTACCTATATTGATAAAGGTGAAGTAGTAGAACATGATACACTTGGTGTTGTAGGTACTGCTGGTATTGGCTATCGTCACCTTAGTACACATGAGCATGCCTACGTCGGCGCTAATGTATTCTATGACTATGCATTTAAGGATAAACTTTCTCGCGTTAGTGCAGGATTAGAATATGTAGCTGGTCTAAATACGATTAGTGTCAATGTATACCATGGACTATCAGAAAAAAAGGTGGGGCCTTATGACATTAACACACCTTTGCGTCAAGTACCACGGGCAATAGATTTTCATGATAGCTTAAGTTCACCGCCTAATGGTATTCGAAAAACACCTCGATATTCTT
>JAWERH010000073.1:0-13151 GCA_032482215.1 Veillonella sp.
CCACTTTTTCTCAATATCTTGGGCTACATATTTTTCATTCATGTAGGGGCCTCCTCATATAGTCAACCTCATTAGTTGCCGTTTTATAATCAATATTTTCATTTTACTACGTACTATGAAAGCAGTCAAACTCTAGCGTTTTACTACTTGTACAGATTTAGTTAATTCGTTTTTAGTAGTTGTATTTTGAATAGATCCATGGCTCTTATAAGAAGCAATTGTATCCTTTGCCTCTTGTGCATCACGTTCCTTTTGAGCCTTAGCCTCTTCTTCTAAACGCTTTTTCTCTGCCTTGGCTTCCTCAGCTTGACGTTTTTTCTCAGCTTTAGCTTGCTCCGCTTCTTCTTTAGCTTTGCGTTTAGCTAATTCTTTTTCTTCTTTTGCTTTACGTTTTGCTTCCGCTTTAGCAGCTTTGGCCTTTTCTTTTTCTTCTAAACGCAATTTATATTGTTCAAGCTTAGTTAATGGTTTAGTTTCTTCTACTGCTGGTTCAGGAGCAACCGCTGTAGGAGATTTAGGAATACCGCGGCCTAAGTCTTTGCCTTGAATCATAGCAATAGTAGATTCATCTTCAAAGCCTTTACGCCATGCAGCAAAACCACCAAGCTGTAATTCTTTTACAAGGTCTAGTTTCAAACCTAAAGACGTATTATCTTCAAACCAAATACGATCGGAACCAGAACCAGTTGGGATAGATAAATAATATAATTTTAATCTATCATCCCATGTCATTTTATCCTTGTAGTTTGCAAAGTAACTACCTATATTTTTCATAGCCAATGTTTCGCCCTTAGCATAGCCATTTGTATCATGCCATAAGCGCATATAGAATGGCACACCAAGTACTAGTTTTTGGGATGGCACTTCAGAAAGCATTTTTTCTGTATGATTGCGAACCCATGGATAACTTGCTACAGGACCTGCTGTAGTACTCTTAGCCCATGTTTCGTCATAAGCCATGAGAACTACATAATCTACGGAATTTGCAAAGGCACTGCGGTTATATACTAAAGACCATTCTGGGCTATCAGAATAACCTGTTACATCAATGGATGTTTTAATATTGTATTGATGTAAATGGTTAGATAAATACGCTACAAAGGCTGTTAAACGATCACGGTCGGCATAATCAATATTTTCAAAGTCAAAGTTATACCCATCAAAGCCGTAAATATAAGCATATTGCACGAGATTATGAGCATATTTTTTCCATACAGATTGATCTGCTAAGATACCACTAGTAAAGCCAGGGTCAAATCGATTCGTAATTAAAGGCCATACGTGGTAACCTTTACTCTTATAATCGTTAACATAATCAATACTTACATTAGGACTTGCTTCGAGGCCCAGGCTATGCAATTTAAACCAGCTTGGAGAAATGATATTATCACCGCTAGCATTAAGTTTTGCTTGATATGGAGTTCCCTGCGTTGGCCATGGGTCAAAGGCCCAAGATAACGGTGTTTGCATTGTATACGGAGCTTTTGTCGTAGAAGCTTGTGGAGCAGGACCTAATGTTAGTTGTCCATTCGTTTTTGTATAGCTCACACCGAGCATAACTGGATCTGACTCAATATCGACATAGGTCGTGCCATTTCTGCTAGTTGTGGGCAATTTTACAGGTTCTCCAACAGCAGCAGGATCTAAAACAATAGTATTCCCTTGCAATACTGTTTGAGGTACATATACCGTATAGGATGTTTTATACTGATTAGCTTCGTAATGACGCGTAGTATTCGCCAAGAATTGATCGAGCGGCACTAATACTTCTGCTTGTACAGCTGTACTAGATAATGCAGACATCACCAAAGCTGTTAAAGATTTTAAAATTGTAGATTTACGAATCATGAACTCTCCTAACTCTAGTCCCCTAAAGGGGATATAATTTCAATCTCTATATTATACCATATTATATAGAATTCCTCTCAGTTGTTGCATGAAGAGTACATGTAATTTATAATTTACCTTATACAATACAAGTTATTACATAAGGAGTTTTATATGCATCAATATCTATTTTTTATAGGTGACTTCCCTATCAGGGCCTATGGTGCCATGTTAGCTTTAGCTATCATCTGTGGTGCCTCTGTTGCCTATGTTTTATTAAAAAAAGATGGTCGAGGATGGCATGAACATATTATCGACTTTTCCATTACGGTTGCCGTAGCTGGTCTCATCGGGGCCCGACTATGGGATGTATTCTTCTTTGATTGGCACTATTATGGCAATCATTTATTAGAAATTCCCTTTGTATGGCAAGGTGGTATGGCCATTCAAGGTGGCGTTGTATTAGGCACCATTGCAGGCTACTGGTACTTACGTAAAAACAATATCGATTTCTGGGCCTTTGCTGATTTATTTGCCCCTGCCTTAATTTTGGCTCAATCTGTAGGGCGTATGGCAAACCTCTTAAATGGCGATGCCTTTGGTCATCCTACGGGTGGTAACTTTGGTATTCTCTATCCTGAAAGCACGTTAGCACATCGCACTTACGGCAATCAACCATTATGGCCTGCCGAAATCTGGGAAGGTCAAATCGACATTCTTATCTTTGTGGCCCTCCTATTATTTAGCTCCTTTAAACATGCTAAAGGGCAAGTATTCGTACTATATGCGATTCTCTACTCTACAGCTAGATTCTTCCTTGAATTCTTGCGCGGCGACTATGTAGACTTAACACTAGGCTTAAAATCTGCTCAAATGACTAGTCTTATTGTTATTATCGTAGGCATTTGTCTATTTATCTATCTAGGCTACTTAGAAAAGAAAAATCAACCTGTACTTGAAACTACAGAAACAGCGCCTAAAACGAAAAAACGTAAATGATAACAAATAATAAGAAACATATATTATGAATAAAAAAATCCTTCATTCATGGGTCTCCCTTTGAATGAAGGATTTTTCTTTATAAGTCTAAAACTCATATAGTATTGAGGGGTTATAGGACAAAAAGTGTTGCTATTTTAGTCCCAAAGATTGGTAAATAGGCGATCATAATTATGCAAATCACTCCAAACAATAGCATCACCCCAAGCTAACCTAGATTGTTCATGTATGGTATGATATATATCAGAAATACTCTTGTTGGTCGGCATAACCTTAAGTATTTCTGCATTAGAAAGCGGGTTTGGTGAGTGCATATAGCACCACCAGAACACCGCTTTTATTCGTCTTTCAATAGACATTCCTCTATGATTACGTAACATAGTGCGTAACTGAGCATTTACACCACCTTCTATACGATTATTAGTAGCTGGGCAGGCACATGTTAACGATGCATCTAAGTAAGTAAATAAACATCTTTTGTTAATCAATTTAACTAAGGAATTTTCTGCTTTTATAAGTCGTTCATGTTTAGGTCGTATCGTACCATTTTCATCAACTGTTATTTCTGATAGGAATACTCTATGTCGTACTTTCCATGACATAACGTTTTGTACCCACTTTATAGCATGATCTTGCGTGTGTATTGTTAATAAATCCCTTGCAATTCCATATAACTCACAACCAGCAATCGTTTTAGGACGTATTGTTGTATAGCGTTTTACTTGTTGAAATGCATGAAATAAGCATCTTTGTAGTTTGGCTTTCGGCCAAACTTTTTTTAATGCCTTTTGAAAGCCGGTACCACCATCGGATATAACTACTATAGGTGATGAAATACGTCGTAATAAAGCCTCCCAAGCCTTAGAATGCTCATATCTACAAACATACCAGCCTAAGACATGCGTCTCATTACAACAGATTAAAATACAAGCATTTCTAGCTAAATAAATACCATCAACAAATACCACACTACTTGATGATTCAACTTTTGGTGGTAATGGCCAAAGCTCCCAAAACTGTGATGTTTTTCTACGAAATGAACGTCCATCGCCAGCCATATCTAACTGTGTGTGTTTACCAAATAACCAATCCAAAAATATCTGTAAATTATTGTTAGTTTTATTCACTTTATTTGTGAATGAGTAAGAACATTGATTACAATACCAACGTTGAGAACCCGCATTTGTTTTACCATTTCTCTTACAGACGAAACCACAATTAGGGCATCTGACTAGTTTCATAATTATACTCCTTCTAAAAAATATATCTCTTTAGAAAGATAAAACCTCATTTGAGTCAGTAAAATCAAGGAGTTTCAGACTTTTTAGCAACACTTTTTGTCCTATATGTAAAAGTCACTCAAAAAGATAAAATGCCGATGGAGCTAGTATTTAACTAGTTCCATCGGCATTAACAGCAACACTTTTTGTCCTATAACCCATTTTCTTTAGCTTTTAATGCATCTAGATCTTCTAATGCACGATTAGCAATGAGTGCATTTTTCTCTTTTTTCTTGCGTATTTTTTGAGGCCATGGGTCCATAATGCCAAAGTTGACATTCATAGGTTGGAAGTTGGAACCTTCATAGTTAGAAACATAATGGCTAAGAGAACCGATAGCTGTAGTTTTAGGGAAGTCAATAAATGAACGGTCGTCTAAATAACGATCCACTTGTAAGCCTACCATAAGACCACTAGCAGCAGATTCTAAATACCCTTCTACACCTGTCATTTGGCCCGCAAAGAATAAACGCGGTTCTTTTTTTAGTTGGAATGCATGGTTCAACAACTCAGGGGAGTTGATATACGTATTACGATGCATAACACCATAACGAACGAATTCTGCGTTTTCAAGGCCTGGAATCATACCGAATACACGTTTTTGTTCGCCCCATTTTAAGTGAGTTTGGAAGCCTACCAAGTTAAACATAGTGCCTTCCTTATTTTCCTTACGCAATTGAACAACTGCATAAGACTCCTCATTGGTACGCTTATCCACCAAACCTACTGGTTTTAATGGTCCATAGCGCAATGTATCTTCACCACGGCTAGCCATAATTTCTACAGGCATACAACCTTCGAAATAGATTTCTTTTTCAAAATCCTTTGGTTGTACTGCTTCAGCCGTTGTAAGCTCATGCCAGAATGCTTTGTATTCTTCTTCTGTCATAGGACAATTAAGATAATCTGCGTCGCCCTTATCATAACGGGAAGCAGCAAATACTTTATCGTAGTTCAAAGATTCTGCCGTTACAATAGGTGCTGCTGCATCGTAGAAGTAAAACCCTGTTTCACCAGTTATTTCTTTAATCTTATCACCTAATGCTTCAGATGTAAGAGGACCAGAAGCGAAAATAACAGTACCTTCAGCAGGAATCTCGGTTACCTCTTCGTGATGAACTGTAATATTAGGATGGCCTTTTACCTTTTCAGTCACCATTTCACTAAATAGATGACGATCAACAGCTAATGCACCTCCAGCAGGTACAGCAGTCGCATCAGCACATTCCATAATAATAGAGCCTAAACGACGCATCTCTTCTTTTAAAAGACCTACTGCATTTTCAATATTGCCAGCGCGTAAGGAGTTACTACATACAAGCTCTGCAAACTGATCTGTTTGGTGCGCAGGGGAACTCTTCACAGGGCGCATTTCATATAAGTCTACATGAATACCACGGTTAGCGAGTTGCCAAGCCGCCTCAGAGCCAGCTAGACCTGCGCCAATAACAATAACATTTTTATTATTCAACTGTTGTTTCCTCGTTAGCTTTGCTAGATTTTTTAGAATTCTTAGACTCTTTAGTTTCTTTAGATTCTTTTACAGTTTCTTCACTAGCTTCGCTCTTTTTCTTTCTAGTTTTCTTTGGCGGTCGAGTTGGACACGTTTCATTGGAACAGAATTTCTTAGTCGTTCCATTTTTATATGTCTTTTCAACCATAATAGAACCACATGTATCACAGAATTCATGGGTTGGTTTATCCCATAATGTGAAATCACATTGTGGATAACGGTTACAACCATAGAACAAACGTCCTCGACGAGACTTTCGTTCTACGATTTCTCCTTCTTTACATTTAGGGCAAGTTACACCTGTCCCTACCGTAATAGGTTTAGTATTTTTACATTCTGGGAAGTTAGAACATGCAAGGAACTTACCATAGCGACCAGATCCACATCGCTCGCATCTTCTAGCTCTTTAGCGAATACTTCATAGAAATCAGACAATACCTTTAGGTACGTATCCTTACCTGATGCAATAGCATCGAGTTCTTCTTCTAGATCACGAGTAAAACCTGTATTGATGATTTTTTCAAAGTACGCGATCAAGAAATCTACCACTACAAAGCCTAACTCTGTAGGAACGAATTGCTTATTCGTATTCTCTACATAGTTACGGCTTACGATTGTATCAAGAATTGGAGCATATGTACTTGGACGACCAATACCGAGCTCTTCCAATGTTTTGATAAGGCTCGCCTCAGAATAACGTGGAGGTGGTTGCGTGAAATGTTGTTCAGGCAATACCTCTACCGTATGAGCAGCATCATTCTTTTTAAGTGCTGGCAATTGAGGAACATCCTCTTTTTTAGCATCTTCATAAACAGCACTAAAACCTGGGAAGATTACACGAGAGCCTGTCGCTTTAAATGTGTAGTCGTCATGAACAGTTAACTCAATGGTAGTGGATTCATTTTGTTGTGGTGCCATTTGGCTCGCCATAAAACGATTCCAAATCAACGTATATAATTTAAGCTCATCACGACTCAAGAATGGCTCTACCATTTTTGGTGTTAACTCTAATGATGTAGGACGAATCGCTTCATGGGCGTCTTGAGCTGAACCTTTAGCGCCATACATATTTGGTTTAGATGGATAATAATCCTCACCATAGTTACGAAGAATATAATCCTTAGCCATGGCTTGCATCTCTTTAGAAATACGCGTAGAGTCTGTACGCATATAAGTAATCAAACCTACATGACCATAAGAACCGATTTCTAAACCTTCATACAAATGTTGAGCAATCATCATGGTACGCTTTGCACCAAAGTTCAACTTACGAACACCATCCTGTTGCAACGTAGATGTTGTAAATGGTGGTGCCGCTTTACGAGAGCGCTTACGTTTTTCTACATTCGTTACTACTGCATCGGCACCGCCTATGGCATCGACAACGGCTTGTGCATCTTTTTCAGTAGTAATATCGATTTTTTCACCTTTAATATGAGTTAATTCGGCTTTGAAAGCCTCTTTTTTAGGCGTTTCAAAATTGCCTTCAATAGTCCAATATTCTTGTGGCACAAAGGCTTGAATTTCTCGTTCGCGTTCACAGATGAGACGAACAGCAACGGACTGTACACGACCTGCACTAAGGCCCTTACAAACCTTTTTCCATAATAGTGGACTCAATTTATAACCTACGATACGGTCTAACACACGGCGTGCTTGTTGAGCATCTACCATGTTCATATCGATGGTACGTGGAGATTCTAAGGCCTCAGCAACGGCATTTTTCGTAATCTCGTTAAAGGTAATACGGCATGTAGACGTAGGATCTACATTGAGAATGTACGCCAAATGCCATGAAATAGCTTCCCCTTCGCGGTCAGGGTCAGTTGCGAGCAATACGGCACTACTTTCATCGGCATAGGAAACTAGTTCATCAATAACCTTTTTACGAGTTACTAGATTGCTATAGCGCGGTGTAAAGCCATGCTCAATATCGATACCCATTTGAGATTTAGGCAAATCTCTTAAGTGGCCCATACTTGCTTTTACCACATAGTTTGGACCTAAGAATTTTTCAATTGTTTTAGATTTAGCAGGAGATTCTACGATAACCAATACTTTACCATCTGGATTATATACGCGAGGTTCACGTTGTTCAGGTGGCACAGAGGTTTGTAATACAGACTTGTCCCGTACAATCCCCATAGGAGTAAGAGCCTCTTTGGCAACCTTACGTTTTATCGTAGTACTCTCTTTTGTAGTACTTTTCTTTTTTGTTTCTTTACTAGTACTAGCTGCTTTTGGCTCGCCAATAACGATAGATCGTTTAATGGACAAGTATATCACTCCTAGTCATATTAATATAGCCTCTCGGCGGTAATTCTAGTAATAAGGGCTGCAATTGTTGCAATGGAATGTGAGTTACTTTCAAAATATCACTAACAGTAATACATCGATCATGAGGTATTTCACTCAAGATTAAACTCTTATCCAAACTAAAGCTTAACATAGACGGCCCATGACTATCAACACCCTTACATGTATTACTCCATAAATCCCCCTCTTTCACATGACTATGTTCCTCTTTCTTTGACGTTGAAAGTTTCTTTTTTGCCGGTGAAAGTTTCTCTTCTGTGGCGAAAAAATCTCGTAAAGTTAAATGATATTGTTCCACTATATCCTCATATCCAGTCAGTACATAAGCCCCATTGCGCATAAGAAACTTATTGCCATCCGCTGTATGATCTAATAGGTTACACGGTACTACAAATACATCGCGCCCTTCACTGACCGCCATATCCGCCGTAATTAAGGATCCACTACTAGACTTAGCCTCCACTACGATTACCCCTCGACTAAGTCCACTAATAATACGATTACGCGCAGGGAAATGCTTTGCCGATGGTGGTGTGCCTGGAGGATATTCGGATAGGAGCAAGCCATTATTTGCCAGTATCCGGTCAAATAATTTTGAATTTTCTCTAGGATATACAATGTCTAAACCACATCCCATAACAACAATGCCGTACCCCTGACTTGCTAGTAGTCCTTCATGACCATGCGAATCGATGCCGCGAGCACCACCACTCACAATTATAGTACTGTATTTGCCTAGTTCTTTTCCCAACATTCTCGCCACATTCCGACCATATAACGAGCACCGTCGAGCCCCTACAATAGCAATACGGTTCAGTCTTTTATCTAATAAAGCTCGATTGCCTCGCATAAATAATATAGCTGGTGGATTATAGATTTGGTTTAACATAGATGGGAAATCTTTATCTAGAAAGGTAGTAACATCCATCTTATATTCATCTAATTTTTGAATTATATAATCTAGTTTTTCATCCTTAGCCGATGCTGCAATAGCACGTTTATCTCCTACGGAAATATGATAATAAGATTTCAAATTTTCAACCTTCTTAACAGCTTGCCAAGCTTCATAGGGTCCTCCAAAATCATCAATAAAACTCCTTATATGTGCTGCGCCCACATTATATAAACTTTGGAGACCTGCAATATAAATGTTGTCGTCATATCTTGTCATAATATCACCTACTTACCTGTTCTAAATAACATTGCTTCGGAAATATGATGTGGTTCCACTTGTGGGTTTCCCTCAAGGTCTGCTATGGTACGACCGACCTTTAATATGCGATCAAAAGCACGTCCACTTAAATGGAAATGGTCAAATATATTACCGAGTACACTCCAAGCCTTATCGGTAATATGGCAAAGCTCACCTATGGCCTTATGCGGTACGGCACCATTAGAGCTAAAATCTAGGCCTTCATACCGTTTCTGTTGCATCGAGGTCGCCATAACAACTTGTTCTCTCATACTTTCACTAGTCATCGTTGACGACGAAGTATCTAATAATTGCTCTAATGTAGGCCTTTCAACAGGTATGTGCAAATCGATGCGATCCATAATAGGCCCAGATAATCGTTGCTGATAATTTTTAACCATTGTTTCCGTACATACACACTCTTTATAAGGATCATGATAATAACCACAGGGACAGGGATTTGCGGCCAATATACAAATAAAATTGGCCGGATATATATAATTACCTTGAGACCTATTGATAGTAATTGTACGAGACTCTAAGGGCTGCCTTAACGCATCAATAACTTGGCGCTGAAACTCTGGTGCTTCATCCATAAACAAAACACCGCCGTGAGCAAGTGTGACTTCCCCAGGGCGTCCTTGTATACCTCCGCCCACCATACTCGCTAAAGTTGCCGTATGATGTGGATGCCTAAAAGGCCTAGTTTTAACGAGTCCCTTATCACCGAGTAAACCGATCACATCTTGGATGCGACTGACCTCAACCATTTCATTCCAAGTCATGGGTGGCAATATGGTCGGCAATCGTTCGGCCATCATCGTTTTACCACCACCGGGCGGACCTATCATAATACAATGATGATGTCCTGCAGCGCTAATGAGCATGGCGCGTTTACCAAGCTCTTGACCTTGTACATCGCCAAAATCTAAATCATACGTAGTATTATGGTTTTTATTATCCATCGTATCTGTTAATATCTCATCTTGATTTTTCCCTATTTTTACCTTTTTGGCAGTTGAAATAGATTTAGATTTAACCTGGTCTTCTAAGACGGTAATAATATTTTGTAATGAAGACTCGCCATATATAGTAAGATTAGGAATAGCTTTTAGATTATATCCATTTTCTACGCTTGTATATATAGTGTTGTAATCGGCTTCTAACCCTGCTAACGACATCGCCAAGGTTCCAAAGGTCGGTAGCAGTGAACCATCTAAGGCTAGCTCACCCATAAATAGACATCTATTCAATAAAGATGAAATATTAGCTTTACGCCCCTTTATCTGCCCCGATGCAAACAGAATCCCTAAAGCAATGGCTAAATCGAGTCCAGCACTACTTTTACGTATTGTAGCAGGTGCTAGGTTTACTACAATACGTCTCATAGGGAATTCATAGCCACTATTTTTGATGGCGGCCCGCACACGTTCACGAGCTTCCTTAACCGATTGATTAGGTAAACCTACAATGTCAAAGACCGGCAAGCCTTGCGATATATCAACTTCAACTGTAATAATGCATCCATCTATGCCATGTAAAGTGGCTCCATATAGTTTTGCATACATAGGCAACCTCTCTAAAAGCACTGCGGCAAATAATGAATAGAACTTTGAAAGTCTTCATGTAAGTACACTTCAATTACATCAAAGGATAACTCTTTCCAGCGCCGTCTTTTCTGATGAAGATCATATAGAAACAACATAGCAGCTCGTTTTATATGCTTTTGTTTCTTCTTTGTCACCGCCTCTCGAGCTAATCCATGCTGCATACCACGGCGGGCTTTAATCTCAATAAAATGATAGATTAAATCGCGTTTGGCAATGATATCAATTTCTCCTAACCGGGTTCTATAATTCGTATCTACAACTGTAAGGCCTATTTTTTCAATATATTTAATGGCCACCCGTTCGCCCCATTTTCCAAGCTCCTTTGAATCTAGTTCATTAAATGCTTTACCTGTACTAATCGTTTTCATATATACCTCCTATGTTACAGTGCTAGTTACAATGACTCACATGATTATCCAAATCATCTTTAAACATTCAACAGGTAATACTTACTTGTAGCGTAAAATATGGAGGCTATGAAAGTAAATAGAAAAGAGGTTCCTAATAGTCACATCGGTGACCAATAGGAACCTCTTTACGGTTATAAACTATATACAATTTGTATGATAAATCTAATTTAATATAATCATTCAGGTTTAACCCAACGAACGATAGATTTAATAGGTTCAAAGCTCTTACGATGAAGTGGTGTTACACCTTGTTGTTCAACAGCTTCTTTATGTAACTCAGTATAATAGCCTTTATGAATACCAAATCCATAACCAGGGTATTCCTCATCAAGACTCTTCATATATCGATCTCGCGTAACCTTTGCAATGATTGATGCAGCAGCAATATTGGCGCTTTTACTATCACCCTTAATAATAGATTCAACGGGAATCGTCAAATCAGGCAATTTCATAGCATCAGCCACTACTGCTTCTGCTGGAACGCTAAGCGTACGAATCGCCTCATACATCGCTTGTCGCGTTGCTTCATAAATGTTTAGCTCATCGATTTTTTCTGGGCCGTAAGAAATGCAGCTTACGGCTACAGCTTCGTCCATGATGATATCGTAGAGGGCCTCACGCTTTTCTTCTGTTAGCTTTTTAGAGTCATTAAGACCTGGAATTAAAGTCATAGGCGGCAAGATAACAGCAGCTACCGTCACAGGCCCTGCAATAGGACCACGGCCTACCTCATCGACGCCAGCCACATGATAGATACCTTGATCATAGAACATGCCTTCATAGTCATACATGCCCATGAGGCGTTGCTGTTCTTTCAGCTCTTTTTCTTGACGTTTAATGTAAGAAACAGCTAATTTTTGAACAGAACTACGAGTATCCTCTTGAGCCAATGGCAAAATTTCTAAGGCTTGTTCGGTTTCAAAGAGAGCCTTTATTTCTGCAACCTTTAATTTAGAAAAAACATCCTTATCCATTTTGTGTTTCCTCACCATCTTCAGGATAATATGGCTCTTCATCCACTTTGTCGAGTGTAATTGTACCAAGTTTAGAATTACGATAATCTTGCAAGATGATGCGGCGTGCTTTATCAAAGTCTACTACGCCACCACTTACGAGACAACCACGACGACGGCCGATACTTTCAAGAATCGTATCTACATCCGTCATTTCTAATATTAGGTGTATTTGTCAATAAGTGATTAATTAATTGTTTAATGACATGTTCTAAATCATACACATCATCAGAAACGGCACCCGTCATAGCAAGGCGAGCCGCTGCACGTTGATCTTCTAGTTTAGGCCATAATACACCTGGTGTATCAAGCAATTCAAGATTTTTACCGATTTTAACCCATTGTTGACCACGGGTATGACCAGCTTTGTTAGCTGTACGTGTTGCTGCAGAGCCAGCTAAGGAGTTAATCAACGTAGATTTACCCACATTAGGAATACCTAAAATAATAGTACGTACAGAACGGCTACGAATGCCTTTAGCTACCCATCGATCAATGATAGGTTTACTCAAACGCTCTACAGTAGATATTAACTTCTTATTACCCTTACCAGACTTAGAATCGATAGCCAATACAGTGATACCTTGCTTAGTAAAGAATTCGGTCCATTCCTTTGTAGCCTTAGGATCTGCTAAATCAACTTTATTTAACAATACGATATGCGGTTTATGACCAACGAGTTCAGTGATTACAGGATTGGCACTAGAACGAGGAATACGCGCATCGAGTAACTCGATAACTACGTCTACCTTTTTGATATACTCCGTAATCATACGTGTGGCTTTCGCCATATGCCCAGGGAACCAATGTACGATAGGTGAATCTGCCATAGTATTTCCTTTCTACATCTAATTTTAGCAAAAATAAAAGGCTGCCAACGGCAGCCTTTTATGAACATTAGCGTTTTTCGCGAATACGAGCAGCTTTACCAGTAAGGTTACGTAAGTAGTACAATTTAGCACGACGAACAACACCACGGCGCATAACTTCG